>NZ_JBFODM010000053.1:0-17007 GCF_040908325.1 Aeromonas sp. R4-1 | reverse complement strand
ATCCCATGCCGAACTCAGAAGTGAAACGCGGTAGCGCCGATGGTAGTGTGGCATTCGCCATGCGAGAGTAGGACACTGCCAGGCACCCAATTTAACGGTGATGTGAAGAATCACGTCACTGGCTGCGAGGATGACACCTCACTGACGCGGCAAACAATTTAGCGCAAGCTAACCGAATGCGGAGCGGTAGTTCAGTCGGTTAGAATACCGGCCTGTCACGCCGGGGGTCGCGGGTTCGAGTCCCGTCCGCTCCGCCACTAATTTGAAGGCCTTCCCGATTGGGAAGGCCTTTTTGCTATGGGCAGGTTTTGCCCTGCGCCCCAAGATTTTCACACCAGAACGAGTATCAAAGCCCGGCTTAATGACCGGGCTTTGGTGTTTTTAGCGTGTTAAACAGCCAGTGTTAGCATTTATCTAGAGGAAGAGAACTAAAACCCTGTCATCTCCTCCATTTTCTATCTATATCAAGATCTTATCTGATGGATTGCTGGCCATTTTAACTGGTTTACTTTTGGCCAAACTCTGTTCATGGTGCGCGATTAGGGTTGTATCTCGCTTATAACTCGGTAGAGTAAGGGCATCTTGAGTTTGCCTGTCCCGTGCCGAGTTTGCCGGGTTCCAGGTGTAACTTGGCCAGTTTTTATCAACCTTAAGTCAGTGGTATCGATATGGAACAAGTAAACAAGTCCACCTTCAGCGATGTACTGGAATATGTGCGTATGTCCCGTCGCCAGAACAAACTCAAGCGTGAAATTGCGGATAACGAGAAGAAGATCCGTGACAACCAGAAGCGCGTGCTGCTGCTCGACAACCTGAGCGACTACATCAAGCCGGGCATGAGCATTGATGATGTACAGGCGATCATCGCCAACATGCGTGCCGACTATGAAGAGCGCGTGGATGACCACATCATCAAGAACGCCGAGCTCTCCAAAGAGCGTAAAGAGCTGAGCACCAAGCTGAAGGGCATGAGCTCTCACAAATAAGCGTTCAGCTTTCGCTTAAGAGACACCGGCCACTGGCCGGTGTTTTGTTATCAGCTCGGATCTCTGCCACTCCTGCAACAATCGGCTCCCCTTTTTAGAATTGCCCTGTTACCATCACCACAAAGCGGTCAATAGTTTCAAGCCATTGACTTGAAAAGACTAAGCTTGAGTGAAACACAATAAATTGCGCAACCATGGTGGGGCTGATATGGGCGCATCAGAACAGACGGATTTGACACAAGTGGCATCTCAAGATTCATCTGTCCAGACCTCGGACGGGAACCCAAAGCGCAAGCGCCGTCCCTGGTGGCGTTGGCTGTTCTGTTTTCTCTTTTTATTGTGCCTGGGGGCGGTGATCGCTCTGGTTGGCTATGAGATGAAAACCTCGAAGCTGCAATCTCAGGAGATCTCCCGCTATGCCGCCAAGCTCACCTATCAGGTCGAGCCTGGCCAGAGCAAGCAGATCGCCTTCCCTGAGGATGGCCCGTTCGACAAGCGGCTCGGCTATGTGCAACTGCCGATGATGCAGGAGCGCCTGCTGCAGCGGGGTTATGAAGTCAGCAAGCAGGTGCATTTCTCCGACGCGCTCTATGACTACGCCAGTCGTGGCTTCTTCGTGCCCTATACCGAGAAGGTGCAGGCTGGCCTGACGTTGCACGATTGCCGCGCCGAGCCCTTCTATAAATTCAAGTATCCGACCCATCACTATCCGGATTTTGATTCCATTCCGCCGCTCGTCATCCAGTCGCTGCTGTTTATCGAGAACCGCGACTTGCTGAGCAACGAAGAGCCGTTGGCCAACCCGGCGGTCGACTGGCCCCGTTTTGCCAAGGCCGCGCTCTCTCAAGTGGGCAAGGCGCTCGATATGCAGGATCAATCTGCCGGTGGCAGTACCCTGGCGACCCAGGTGGAGAAGTATCGCCACTCGCCGGATGGCCTGACCCTGTCGCCGACCGAGAAGATCCGTCAGATGGCCTCTGCCAGCGTGCGTGCCTATCGTCTCGGGCCGGAAACCCTCGAAGCGCGCAAACTGGTCGCTTGGGCCTACCTCAACTCGGTACCGCTCTCGGCTGCGCCGGGATATGGTGAAGTGCATGGTCTGGGAGATGGTCTCTGGGTCTGGTTTGGTGCCAATGTCGATGACGTGAACCGTCTGCTGGATCCCGCCCGCAATCAGAATGCGCCGCTGGCCGAACAGGGGCTCGCCCTGCGTCAGGTTGTCTCTTTGATGATTGCGCACCGCCGTCCCTCTTACTATCTGGCTCAAGGGCGAGAGGCGCTGGCTACCCTGACCGACAGCTACCTGCGCCTATTTGTGCAGGAGGGGATGATCACGCCACCACTGATGGAGGCGGCGCTCAAGGCCAAGATTACGTTTCGTGATTTCCTGCAGTCCCCGGCTATCACCCGGGTGAACAACAACAAGGGGTTGCAGGTTGCCCGTACTCGCCTGAGCCGTCAGCTCGGGGTGCAGCTCTATGACCTCGACCGGATGGATCTGACCGCCGATACCAGCCTCAACATGCCGTTGCAGAACGAAATCTCCCGTTATCTGCAACAGCTGGCCGACCCGACGTTTGCTGCTCAGGTGGGACTGTTTGGTGAGCGCCTGCTCTCGCCGGAGAAGACCGGCGATGTGCGCTACAGCTTCACCCTGTTCGAGAAGTCGCCGGAAGGGTTCAAGGTGCGGGTGCAGACCGACAACACTGATCAGCCGTTCGATATTAACGAAGGCTCCAAGCTGGAGTTGGGCTCAACCGCCAAGCTTCGGGTGCTGACTACCTATCTGGAGATCGTGGCCGAGCTGCACGACAACTATGCCGGGATGCCGGTTGAGAATCTGCGTAAATTGGCTGCCGTCTCTCAGGACAACCTCAGCCGCTGGGCCATCTCCTATCTGATGACGGCTCAGGACAAGAGCCTGCCTGTGATGCTGGAAGCGGCGCTGGATCGCAAATACTCCGCCAGCCCCAACGAAGGGTTCTTTACCGGTGGTGGCATGCACACCTTCAACAACTTCCGCCGCGAGGATAACAATCGCATTCCGACGTTGCGTGACTCTCTACGTGAGTCGATTAACTTGCCCTTTGTGCGGCTGATGCGCGATATCGTGCGCTACAGCCTCTACAAGGAGGGCAACCGTGCCCAGCTGCTCAAGGATGACAAGGATCCCCGTCGTCAGGAGTATCTGGCCAAATTTGCCGACAAAGAGGGCCAGACCTATCTGCTGCGCTTCTGGCGCAAATATCGCGGCAAGACTCCCGAGGAGCAACTCGATACCTTCCTCGACGGTCTCAAGCCGAGTGCGGTACGTCTGGCGGCGGTTCACCGCTACCTGATGCCGGAAGCCAGCGAAGCCGCATTTGCTGCCTTCCTGGCGGAGCGGTTGCCGAGAGAGAAGCTGAGTGCCAAGCGGGTTAATCAGCTCTACGTCAGCTATGGTCCGGGCAAGTATTCACTGCCGGATCAGGGCTACATTGCCCGGGTTCACCCGCTGGAGCTGTGGCTGCTGGCCTATCTCAAGGAGTTCGACAAGGCCACCTTTGCCGACGCGGTGGCGGCCAGTCGTGACGAGCGGCAAGAGGTCTACAGCTGGCTGTTCAAGACCCGTCATCGCAGTGCCCGTGACAGCCGGATCCGCACCATGCTGGAGGTTGAAGCCTTCCTCGATATCCATCAGCGCTGGGCCAAGCTCGGTTACCCGTTCGACCATCTGGTGCCTTCGCTGGCGACCGCCTTGGGCAGCTCCGGCGATCGTCCGGCTGCACTGGCCGAGCTGATGGGGATTATCCAGAATGGAGGTGTCCGCTCGCCAACTTTGCGTATCGAGCACCTCTCGTTCGCCAAGGGGACGCCCTTCGAGACCGAGTTTGAGCCGCAGCACACCGAGGGTACCCGGGTGATGCCAGCAGAGGTGGCGGCAGCCCTGCGCAGTGCGCTCTCCAAGGTGGTTGAAGGGGGCACGGCAAGACGTATCGCCGGTGCCTTTACCCTGCCGGATGGCACTGTGCTGCAGATGGGGGGCAAGACCGGAACCGGGGATAACCGGATTGAAACCGTGGGCCGTTATGGCAACGTGACCAGCTCACTGGCGCGCAACCGCACCGCAACCTTCGTCTTCTATCTGGGTGAGGATCACTTCGGTACCCTGACCGCCTATGTACCGGGTAGCCAGTCTGACAAGTTCCGCTTCACCTCGGCACTGCCGGTGCAGGTGCTCAAGGGGATGGCTCCCCTGCTGACGCCTTACCTGCAACCGGGCTCCCATACCCAGTGTCTGGCGAACCAGTGATGCGCACGAATTACCGCTCATCACGCAGATAACTGACCAGAAAAAACGGGGAGGCTGACAGCCTCCCCGTTTTTATTTCCTTATCGGGCGCCGCTGCGCTCGATTGCGATCAGGCATTCAGTACGAACTGCTCGATCACCTGAGCCACGCCATCTTCATCGTTGCGGGCAGTGGTGTGCTGGGCGAGAGCCTTGATCTCGTCGGTGGCATTGCCCATCGCAACCCCGAGACCCGCGTACTCGATCATGTGGCGATCGTTGCCCGCATCCCCGACGCAGATCACCTGATCGGCGGTCAGGCCTAAGTGCTCGGCCAGTGCGGCCACGCCTGTTCCCTTGTTGCTCTGCTTGTTCATGAACTCGAGGAAGAAGGGGGCGCTCTGTACCACGGTATAGCGCTCATAGAGCTCTGCAGGCAGTCGCTCGATGGCGCGGGAAAGCTGGGGCGGCTCGTCGATCATCATCACCTTCATGATCTGTTCGTCGGCAGGCAGGGTGGCGAAGTCGATCAGATTGATCGGCATGCCGATCAGGCGGGATTCGTGCTCGGTGTAGGTGCTGACACGGGGACTGATGAGGCCCTGGGTGACCGAGAAACCATGGACGTTCACTTCCAGCTCGTCAGCCAGTCTGGCGACGGCGCTGGCGTCACTGCCGGTCAGCAGCTGGCTGCGGATGATGCGCTGATCGGCCACCTGTTGCACCAGGGCGCCGTTGTAGCAGATGACGTAGTCATGCTCTGTGGTGAGGCCGAGCTCTTCCAGATAGCGGCTCATCCCTTCCAGCGGGCGGCCGGAGGCCAGCACAACGGTTACCCCTTTGGCGCGCGCGGCACTGATGGCGGCGTGGGTGCGGGGAGTAATCTGGCCCTGCGGGTTGAGCAGGGTGCCATCCATATCCAATGCGATCAGCTTGTACATCTCTCACTACCTGAGTCTGGGTGGCCCGCCCGGTGGGGCCAAGGAAGTGGCGAGTGTAGCGAAAATCGGCGGCGGGATCACGACCGGTTCAGCGATGGGGCCGTGCCGGTTGAGCTATTTGTGTCCCTCGTAAGGGGTCATCTCCAGGGTTTCATCATGGATGGTCAGGCGGGTAGGGCCTCGGGTGATGGTAACCTTGCGTTTGAAGCTGGCCATCTCGACCTCGATGCCGGAGTAGAGGTGCTGGGTGGCAATGACCTCCATCTGAGCCATCAAGTTTCGCAGCTCCTCCTGGTTGGCGGTGAGCTGCTCATCGAGCTGGGCCAGTTCGGCCAGCTGATGGTCCCGGATCGGTTTGAGCTTGCGCAGGGTATCCGGATTGCGCTTGTCGCCGGGTAGTTGCAGCAACTTCATGACCAGCTCCTTGATTTTCTCCAGCTGGGCCTGACACGCCTGCTGGCGTAGCTTGAGCTGGTGTTCCTGCTCCTTGTGGGTGAAGTAGCCGCCAAGGATCTGCAGCCGAGTATGGTTGGCGGCCTCGGCCCCCAGGCTGGGGGCCATGATCAGGCGATTGGCAATGCTGGTGCCCCCCAGCAGAGTGCCTTTGCGCATGTTGCTATCGCCCACCTTGATGTCTTGTCCGCTGCGGGAGTAGCAGTGGCTGAGCTGGCTCTGGATCTGGATATCCCCCCCCGCTTCCAGCTGGGCATACTGGGCGTAACTGGCGTGGATCTCCCCTTGCGCATTGAGCTGGCAAAGGTACTCCCCTTGCTCGTTGCGGCGGCCAATGATGCCGTGGCGTACCGTAATGCTGCCCCCCGCCTCGATCCAGCCCCCTTCGATAAAGCCGCCAATCACGATGTCACCGCTGACCCGGATCTTCATGCCAGGGTTGACGTCGCCGCTGACGATTAAGCCCCCTTCAAAATCAATATGGCCGTGGCGGGCATCCACCTGTTTTACGCTGAGCACCTCGTCCACCTTCATGCCTGCTTTCTCCTGACAGGGCAGGCCAGCCCGACCGGCAATCAGCAGGTCGGGATCGTCGGGGGAGATAAAGGTGCCCTCGCCAGCACTCATCGGACTGTCTTTGCCATCCTTGGCGGGTAGGTCCTGACCGGTCACGGTAAAACCGGGTACCCCGACGGTGGCCGGATGACGGCGCATCAGCGGAGCTCCTGCCTTGACGGTGACGATGGAGCCGAGATCCCGCAGGTCGACCTTGCCATGCCCCAGCTCCTGCGGTTTGAGGATCCGTTCGGCCGGGGTCTCCACCAACCGCTCATAGCGAGTGTCCTGACCATTGACGGCTGGCTGGCCGTTGGCAATCACCAGCTTGAGCTGACTGCCGGGGGCGGCCTCCTTGGCTGACTGGATGCCAGCGGTGAGCAGTTGCTCACTCACCCCCTGTTTGATTTCGCTGATGGCGATCGCCTCTTTCAGCTGTTCCAGCGTCACATACTTGCCACCCCAGTCGGCAGTGATCTGGGCGATGGCGCTCATGCGATCCTTCTCCACTATTACGGCGAGTCGGGCATCCTGACGCTTGCCGATGGGGATGGGGTTGGCAGGGACGGGGGCGGCAGGGTTGGTGAGCAGGGTATTGAGCAGGCTGATGGCCTGTTTGATCCCCTCGGGCAGCGGCTGATAGCGGCGACAGTTGGAAGCGAGCAGCAGAGCCTGCACATCCTGTTCCGTGACAGGTTTGGTGAGACCGGCGGCAATCCGCAGGCAGACCAGTTCCATATCGCTTGATAGCAGCAACCACTCTTTGCTTAACACCGCATCTCCTTGCTGGATGAGAACGGAACGATCGGCTCGCTCCTCTACTGTCATTTAATCTCTCAATGATTAATAAAGCGAGTCGCCAACCCTGAGAGTGGGCAGTATTCAGATATTTCCTCTGAATGGTCAATGAATTGAAGTCAAATCGGTGATGGCGGCCGGATAAATATGGGTGCTGTTTGGCAATGGTGTGAAAAGACAGATCGCAGCGCCAGCGACGTAGGGTCGCTGGCAGGGGCGGTAGTTATCAGCTGCGCTGGGCTGTTCTGGCCAGGGTGAGGTAATCGCCGAGTACCGGCTCACCCAGCATATGGCGGCGCAGCATGTCGAGGGCGGCAAAGGCGAGGATCTTGCGGCGGCTCTCCGGGTCGGGGTGGCTGACCTTGACCGTCTGACCGATGTGCTTGCCATCGGCGCTGAGCTGCAGTGGCACTCCCTCCGGCCCCTCTCGCCCTATGGTCAGTTGCAGGCCCGCATCGGTGGTCGGCAGTTGCGCCAGCTCATCGGCCAGTTGCGCGCTGAAGTTGGCCTCCAGCCTGGGATGGCCGTGACAAAGCGCCAGCAGCGCACCTCCACTCTCCCCCTCCAGCAGAGTCAGCGGTTTGTCTTGCAGCAGCGCCAGGATCTGCTGCGCCGGTTCCGTATCTCCGCTGCCAACCAGCCAGGGGCGGATCGTATCCAGCAGTCGGCGCTCTGCACTCTCCATGTCAGCGGCACTGGCGCCGTGGCCGATCAGCTTCAGCTCGATAAGGGGCATGGAGGAGCGGTAACCCAGCTCGATGCTGGCTGGCCAGGGTTCGGCATCCAGCATATCGCTGAGGGCTGATTCCGAGATGCCGAAGGTGTAAAAGCGACGCAGCTCGGTATCGATCTGCGCCCCGGCCAGCTGTTTGAGGCGCGGCAGAATTTGCTCGCGTACCATCTGCTTGAATTCGAACGGCACGCCCGGGGTGAAGAAGAGCTGGCTCTGGCCACTTCGCACCACAAAGCCGCAGGCGGTGCCGACCGGGTTGTCGAGGATTTCGCTCCCCTGCGGCAACCAGGCCTGTTTGGCATTGCTTTGTGCCATGGGGCGACCACGGCTGGCGTAGCGGGCTGTGATGGTAGCAAGCCAGTCGGGGAAAAGGGTGAGCGGCTGTTCAAAGGCTTCAGCTGCCGCCTGAGCAGTGAGGTCGTCGGCAGTGGGCCCGAGCCCGCCACACACCAGCACCACCTCGGCGCGGCTGGCACTCTCTTGCAGCACCGTTTTCAGGTCGGCGAGGTTGTCCCCCACCGTCAGGCGACGGCGCACCTGCCAGCCCTGCTCCAGCAGCAGAGCGCTGAGCCAGGCCGCGTTGGTATCCACCACCAGACCCGTCACTATTTCGTCTCCGGTACTGATGATCTCGATACGCATGGCAGGCTCCTTGGATTAAACGGGTGGCAATGGTTGGCCTCGGGCCAACACAATCAGGCTTTGTTGTGCTCGAAGTAGTAGCTGATCCGGGTACGCGGATTGAGGTACTCGAACACGGCGGGTGGCAGCCGTTTGGGGTGGATCACCTTGGCGATCGACAGTTCGGCTTGCTGCAGGTCGATGATGGCCGCTTCCTGACGGGGAATGCGCGGATCGTAGACCAGCACCGAGGGGTAGAGCAGGCGGGAAGCGTTGACCGACATCACCAGCCCCACCTGACCGTTGGAGAGTTGCACCACGCTGCCGGGGGGGTAGATCCCCATCAACCGGATCAGCATGCTGAGGTACTCCGGATTGAACTGCGCCTTGCGCTGCTTGTAGAGGCCGCTCAGGGCCGAGTAGGGCACCTTGGCCTGCATGTGGCAGAGGTTATCGTACTCGTTGATCAGCGACACCATCTGGGTCAGCGGATCGAGCTGGCCACCCTTGAGCCCTTCCGGCCCGCTGCCATCGAGATATTCATGGTGATGGAGCACGATCCCCTTCGCCTCGGCCGGGAAATCCTTGGCCAGATTGAGCAGATCCAGCCCGTAGCGCGGGTGCTGGGCCATCAGGTTCTGCTCCGGCTTGGTCAGCGGCTCGGTCTTGCGCAGGATCTGGCTCGGGATCTTCAGCTTGCCGATATCGTGGAACAGCGCTCCCATGCCGACTTGACGGATCTCGTCGGCCGTCATGCAGCACTCCTTGGCCAGCAGCATGCTGAGCACGCTGACGTTGAGGGAGTGGAAGTAGAGGTTGTTGCCATCCTCGCTGTCGGAGACCAGATGGAGCACCATCTCGTCCACCGAGAGCAGTTGCTCGGTCATGGCGTTGACCAGCTCCTGCGCCTCGCCGATGGCATTGAGGGGGCGGGACTGGATCTTGCTCATCACGCTGCGCACCTGCGCCAGCGACTGCTGGAACTGTTTCTCGCACTGCTGCAGATTGCGGCGATAGAGTTGCAACTGCTCGATGCGGCGATCCTTCTCCTGCTGCATCTGGGCCTGGCGCTGGGCGGCGTCTGCGCTCTCTTGTTGCTGAGGCTGTACCTGATTGAGGGGCTTGGGCGGAACGTCGCTCTTGTCGGGAATGATGGTGACCAGTTTCAGGCCGAGACGGCGGATCAGCTCGATCTCTTCTTCACTTTTGATCTTGAAGCTGGAAAACAGGAACGGGTGTTCGCGCCACCCCAGTGGCAGGGATACATAGTTGCCGACTTGCAGTCGATCTACGGAAATCTTGATACCGGTCATTATCTTGGAAGCAGGAGACACACTGAGCCGTATGCTAGTCAAAGGCGGGGGTGAATACAAAAGGTATCTGATGACAGGGCAGGAGCTTTATTATAGGCTTCTGGATGTCCAGACATATTTACTGATGCAGTACAGGGAGTAAGCATGCCGATCAAGATCCCGGATCAGTTACCCGCCGCCGAAGTGCTGGGGCAGGAGAACATCTTCGTGATGACGGAATCCCGGGCCGTCACCCAGAACATCCGCCCGCTGCGGGTGCTCATCCTCAACCTGATGCCAAAGAAGATTGAGACCGAGATCCAGCTGATGCGGATGCTCTCCAACTCGCCGCTGCAGGTGGATGTGGATCTGCTGCGCATCGATGACAGGGAGTCAAAGAACACGCCGCAGGCGCATCTGGAGAACTTCTATCACGACTTCGAGCAGGTGCGTGGCAACAACTACGACGGCATGATCATCACAGGGGCGCCGCTCGGGCTGGTGGAGTTCGAGGAGGTGGTCTACTGGCCGCGCATCGTAGAGATCATCGAGTGGTCCCATCAGCATGTCACCTCCACCCTGTTCCTCTGCTGGGCGGTGCAGGCAGCGCTGAAAGCCTTGTATGGCATGGAGAAGCAGACTCACGGCGAGAAGCTCTCCGGGGTTTATCGCCACCATCGCCTCGATGAGCACGAGCCACTGCTGCGGGGTTTCGATGATGAGTTCGTCGCCCCGCACTCCCGTTACGCGGCGTTTGATGGCGATCTGATCCGTGCCCATACCGACTTGCAGATTTTCGCGGAGTCAGCAGAGGCGGGAGTCTATCTGGCGGCGACCAAGGATTGTCGTCAGGTGTTTGTCACTGGGCACCCGGAGTACGATGCCCTGACGCTGGACGGGGAGTATCAGCGGGATCTGGCGGCGGGGCTCGACCCGGCCATTCCGGTCAACTACTACCCGAATAACGATCCGAGCCGGACGCCGCGTGCCAGCTGGCGCAGCCACGGTCATCTGCTGTTTGCCAACTGGCTCAACTACTACGTTTATCAGCTCACCAGCTATCGGGTGGAAGATATCGGCAAGGTCTTTACCTACGACCAGGGAGGCAAGTAGTCAGTCGCCCTGCGCCAGCCGCTCGGCCAGCAGGTCGAGCCACTGGCGGTGGCAGGCCAGGGTAAACGCCTTGGGTCTGTGGGCCTTGATGGCGGCCATCGCCTCTTGCTGTGGCTGGCCGAGGGTCATCAGCAGCGCGGCGGCGACCAGACCGGTACGACCGCTGCCCCCTTTGCAGTGGATGACCAGATGTTTGCCATCGCCCAGCAGCTCGCGCAGCTGCGGCAGCGCCTGTTGCCAAGCAGCCTCGAAGTCGGTGTCGGGGGCCAGATCATCCTCGATGGGCAGATGGAACCAGCGCATCCCTTCGTGCTCGACCTGCTGGCCGAGCTGCGCCAGTTCGAGTCGGATCAACTCGGCGCTTGTCATCAGGGTCACCACCCCGTGGGCACCGGCCAACCGCAGTTGATCGAGCGCCAGGGTCAGCGGCACCTGCTGGGTGCCGGGGCAGGGGGTCAGCAGCAGCTGACCGTCGACACGGGGAACCTCAAGGCTCCAGAAGGGGTGATACGGGTGCATGGCGGATCCTCGCGTGGTGGCCGCAGGGCTGCGACCGGTGAATGGCGCCAAGGATAGGCGGGGCAGGGGGGATGTCAATGGCCGTTGTGTTTGCCCCGGTTTACGGGCAGAGTCTAAAAAATTGAGCGGTTCAAGGAGTTAAGATGAGAAACCTGGATCAACTGGATTTGGATATCCTGGCCCATCTGTTTCGGGATGCGGGCATGACCAACAAGGATCTGGCCGCGCTGGTGGGCGTTGCCCCCTCCACCTGTCTGGAGCGGGTGCGCAAGCTGCAGCAGGATGGCGTGCTCAAGGGGGCGCACTGCGAAGTGGATTATCAGGCCCTCGGTGGTCACATTCAGGCCATGGTCTCCCTGCAGCTGGCCCGTCACAGCCGTCAGATCATCGATGCTTTCCGCGATGCCATTCTGGCGCTGCCCGAAGTGATCAGTCTGTTCCACATGGGGGGCAAGGATGATTTTCTGGTGCACCTCTGTGTCTCCGATACCGAGCACCTGCGCAACTTCGTCTTTGATCACTTCACCTCCCGCGAAGAGGTGGTGCACCTCGAAACCTCGCTGGTATTCGAGCACAAGTTCAGCCGCTCCCTGCCCTGCTTTCCCCAGCCATAACGGCCAGTGGGCCGACAGTATGAATAGATAGAAAAAACCGCCAGCTGGCGGTTTTTTCTATTCTGCTATGGGTTGAAGCAGCACGAGCGGCTCAATTGGCTGCGGTGCGTTCATCCTTGGCCGTCTGATAGAGGCTCTTCTGATAGGCCATGCTGCCCCACAGGGCAAGACCGAGGGCATCCTCCTTCAAGGCGTCCGGCTGCGCCGCCAGAGTCAGCTTCTCGCTGGCATTGTCGTAGACATAGCCCTCTGCCGCCCGTTCCGGTTGCAGGATCACCACATCCTTGCCGCGCATCAGGGCAAAGTTCTTGTCGTACTGCATGATGGCGCGCCCCGGCCAGTCGGCGGGCATACGGGTCAGATCCTTGCCGAGCATGGGGTAGTCGGCACTGATCCCCATCAGGGAGAGCAGGGTCGGCGCCATGTCGATCTGGCTGACGATGCGCGGATCCTTTCTCGGTGCAATACCGTTGCCCACGATAACCCCCGGAATATGGAAGCGGGGGATGGGCACCAGACTGGCGCCACCGACCCGGCTGTCGTGATCGGCGATGACCAGGAACAGGGTGTCTTTCCAGTATTCGGACTGTTTCGCCCTCTTGAAGAACTCGCCGATGGCGTAATCCGCATACTTGGCCGCGTTGTTGCGGGTCTGTTTGGGTTGCTCGAAGAGTTCGATGCGGTTGTCCGGGAATTCAAACGGATCGTGATTGCTGGAGCTGAACACCAGACTGAAGAAGGGTTTGCCCTCTTTGTGCAGCGCTTTGAAGGTCTCGTCGGCCTTGGCCATCAGATCCTCATCGGAGGCGCCCCAGGAGCCCTTGAACACCGGATTGTCGAAATCCTTTTGTTCGACGATGGTGGTAAAGCCGTTGCCGAGGAAGAAGCTACGCATGTTGTCGAAGTGGCTCTCGCCGCCATAAATAAAGTTGGTGTCGTAACCCCGCTGTTTGAGCAGATCCGCGATGGTAAAGAAGTTGGTCTGGCTCTTGCCGAGTTTGACCACCGCCTGTGCCGGGGTCGGCGTGAAGCCGGTCAGTACTGCCTCGATACCGCGCACCGAGCGGGTGCCGGTGGCGTAGAGCTGCTCGAAGGCCCACCCTTCACGGGAGAGCCCGTCGATATTGGGGGTAAGCGGCAGGCCGCCGAGGGAGCCGACAAACTGGGCGCCCAGACTCTCCTGCAGCAGGATCACCAGATTCTTCGGTTTACCCTGAAAGCTCGCCTGGTTGAAGGTCTGGCTGGGCAGCAGATCGGAGTTGAAATCACTGGCCGGACGGCCACTCTCCTTGCGCATGACCTCGAGCACCTTCTGAGGGGTCATCTCACCGTAAAACTGGCCGGCATCCTCCTCGGCGCCCATCTGTTTGATGGCAAAGAAGAGGGAGTAGGCGGAGTTGACGGTGAGTGAGTTGACCAGCGGATCCTCGGCAAAGGCGACCATGGCCGGGTTCAGGGCGCGGTGGCCGAGACTGGAGCGGGCACCGAGAAAACCTATGGCCAGAATGAGCAGGGCGAAGGCCGGACGCAGATACCAGCGGGGGAAGCTGAGACCACGTACCAGACGGCCGCTCAGCCACCAACCGCCGGTCAGCGCGGCGCCACTGAAGAGTAACGCCAGCAGCAGCTCGGCTTTGCGGCCCGCCCACAGCATGGCGAACACCTCTTTCGGATAGATGAGGTACTCCACATAGAGACGGTTGGGACGCACGCCATACTCGGTGACAAACGAGGGGGTGGAGATCTCGAGGAACAGCATCAGCCAGAGTCCGACGGTCAGCCAGACGCGCATCAGTTGCAGCCAGCCCCGGCCGATGGCATGGGGGCCTGCCAGCAGCAGAGTGAGCATGGCGGGGACACCCCAGACCCAGCAGAGGGTCGCAAAGTCGACCCGGATCCCTTGCAGCAGCATCTCCTGCCAACCGGCCACGGCATCCACCCGTTCCAGTTGCCAGAGACCGAGGGCGATTCGGCTGAAAGAGAGAGAAAAAAGCGCGAGCGCGCAGAAGACGGCGAAGGGCCAGAACGGGCCGAGTCGCTGTTTTAGATTTGTCATGTTTGTTCCTGAATGAGACTCTAAACGTCTGTCCACAGACGTTTTTTTAGTTGTTGTGAGGTTATGACAGATCGAATTGGTTAAGGTTGCATTCAAGTTTGTTAAAAGTCGGCATTAACACATTTGTCATCTAAAAATGTGATGTCGCGCCACTAATGAGCAAAGAATAATCTGCTGGGTAAAATGTGAGCCACAGCGTGTATGGATGGGGAGTTGGTGTTTATAATTGCCGCGAATTATCTCAATCGGAGCCGAAGGGATGCCGGTCTTTATCGATGTCGAGTATGTGCGGGGATGGCGCCTGTTTCTGGTGTTATCGGATGGCACCACGGGTGTGCTGGATCTGACCCCCTGGCGAACCCAGCCGCTGTTTGCAAAGCTTGAGAGCGAGCGTCACTGCGCCCGGGTTTTCATCAACCGTCACCACCAGCTGGAGTGGCCCGTCGGATGTACCTTGTCAGCCCATGAGGTCTATCACCTCATCTCTCCCATCGATGAGCGGGAAGCCTTCAGCTAATCCCCATTTTTTGTGAGCCAACGCCAGATTCCCGTTACTGGAATGTTTGCCCGTTTGCCTTTCTGAGCCAACTTGGGTAAAACCTGCGCAACATTTTGCCAACTTGCCTTCGCTTCACCTGACAGAGGCTTGCCGCTTTCGCGCCGCAGGCCTTTTTTGCGGCCTGATGGCAAACCTTTCCCTTGCTGAAAGGTTTGGTCGGTTGAATGAAAATAACAAAACAAACAAATACATAAGGAAAATGTATGGCTTGTCATATGCGCACACCCCTTGCCTTGCTGGTTGGTGGGCTCGCCTGTCACGGCGCTGCCGGTCAGGAATCGGTGCAACAGCTGGATCCCATGGTGGTGGTGGCAACCCGCCCCGCCAGCACACTTGAAGTGACGCTGGATCCCAAGAAGCCCGGTTCCCCCATGCCCGCTGCCGACGGCGCCGGTTATCTGAAGAATGTCACCGGCATGAGCATGGTGCGCAAAGGGGGGCTCGGTGGCGACCCTGTGCTGCGGGGGATGGGGATGTCCCGTCTCAACGTGCAGATGGATGGCGGCATGCTGGCCGGTGGTTGTGGCGGCCGGATGGACCCGCCCACGGCCTACGTGTTCCCCCAATCCTTTGACCGGATCCGGGTGCTGAAGGGGCCACAATCCCTGGAGCAGGGGGCCACGCTGGCGGGAACCGTGCTGTTCGAACGGGACAGACCCGAGTTCACCGCACCGGGTCTCAAGGCCGATGCCTCGGCCCTCTTTGGCAGCTTCGGCCGCGATGATCAGATGGTCGACATGACGGCAGGCTCGACCGATGGTTATCTGCGCGGTCAGTTCACCCACTCCGACAGCGATGATTACCGCGATGGCCACGGTGACAAGGTGCGATCCTTCTATCGCCGTGAGAACGGCACCGCCCAGCTGGGCTGGACGCCGGGGGAGCACACCTGGCTGGAACTGACCGCCGAGCGCAGCAATGCCCGCGCCGCCTATGCGGACCGCACCATGGATGGCCCCATGTTTGATCGCGAATCCTTCGGGCTGAAGCTCAAGCAGGAGCAGATCACCACTCGCTGGCAGCGCAGCGAGCTGACCCTGTGGGACAACTACATCGACCACATCATGGACAACTTCAGCCTGCGGCAAAACAGCGGCATGAAGATGCTCTCCAACCCGGATCGCCGCAACACCGGCGGTCGCTGGGCCAACGACATCGCCCTGCCAGCAGACTGGCTGCTGACCGCCGGGCTCGACAGCAACCGGGATCAGCACCGCAGTCGGAGTGGGGGCGACTATGCCACCAAGGAGCGCCAGCGCACCCTGCGTTTCGAGCAGCAGGGCGGCTTCGCCGAACTGGGTCGTCAGCAGGGGGCTCACAGCTACAAGGGCGGTTACAGTCAGGATAGGGTAGAGACCACCCGCTATGGCGCCGGTGAACAGACCCTCTACAGCGATACCCTGAGTCTTAACAGCGGGTTTGGCCGCTACGAATATCAGTGGTCGCCACGCTGGTCCAGCTATCTGGCCTGGGGGCAGGCAGAGCGTGCGCCGGACTACTGGGAGCGCAGCAAGGACAGCACCCCGTTCACCCTCACCCCGGAGCGCAGTCGCCAGTGGGATGCTGGGTTGGCCCTGCGCAGTCGCGAGCTGGACCTGACCCTCTCCCTCTTTAGCGCCGATATCAAGGACTACCTGCTCTACAACAGCAAGTCGAACAAGGTGCGCAATATCGATGCCCAGACCCGGGGTGGCGAGCTGGAGGGGCGCTGGCAGTTTGCCGAGCAGTGGCGTCTCGATGGTGGTCTGGCGGTGGTCTACGGCGAAAACCAGAGCGACAACAAACCGCTGGCCCAGATGCCGCCGCTTGATGGCAAGCTGGCGCTGGGCTGGCAGCCAAATGAGGCGCTGAGCTTTACCCTGCTGGGGCGCGCGGTGGCGGCGCAGGATCGGGTGGACATCGGTTCCGGCACCGTGGCGGGTCAGGATCAGGGGGAGACTCCGGGCTTCTTCACCATGAACCTGAGCGGCGCCTGGCAGTTTGCCAAAGGGTGGCAGCTTTCGGCCGGGGTGGACAACCTGTTCGACACCTTCTACTACGAGCACCTCTCCAAGTCGGTGCACGCCAGTCAGGCGGGGTTGGGCTATGAGCAGAGCGGCCGCATCCCCGAGCCGGGCCGTTCCTACTGGCTCTCGCTCAACTACCGTTTTGCCTCGGCAGGGGTGCTCTAACCAGTTGAGTCAGATAACGTTTTCAGTCACAGACACCGCTGTGTGAGCATCGCTATCATGGTGAAAAACAGGCGTATCAGACGCCTGCTCTCACAGCGGGAACATAACAATGAAACAGGGAACGTTACGCTATGGCGGCCTGCTCGGGGCTGCCCTGTTACTTGCGGCTTGCGGCGGCAGCGGTAGTTCAGGTGGGGAGAGTTCTCCCCCCGTCGTCAATCCGCCGGTCACCCAGGGCGGGAGCACACTTTGTTGATATTTTAACCAAAGAATAACTGAGCCCGATAGTCGTCATTCCAGCCGGCTCTTTTTAGCTTGTTTCTCTG
>NZ_JBFODM010000052.1:0-26921 GCF_040908325.1 Aeromonas sp. R4-1 | reverse complement strand
AGTGGTGGCCCTACCAGCCACATCCCGGCACTCGAGTCCCCCGCCTTGGCTGCTACCTTCCGGTCCTGACCAGGTCGACGGGTTATCAATGCGAGCCCAAATAAATCAGGCACTTGGGGATGGAACTGATTGCCATCAACAAGATTTCTAAAATCAAGATGTAACAACTAACCCGACCAAAGTAATCCACATGAAGTGGAGTAGCTATAGGGGCAATTGAGGAGCCCATGATAACTGCCCACCCCTAATGCTTCAAGCCAATGAAGAACAGACGTAGTAAGCCAACATAAAACAGCGCCACAGGTGAAAGAAAAGCGGGTAATAGAAGCTCACTGGAAATCCAGTAGTTGGCCTTTGGCTCTGGTATCTAAGGGATGTTGTGAAGAGGATCAAGTAACGATGAGAGACCTTTCAGCATAATAAGCTCCATAGTGAATCGGAGACTTTTATGCGTATTTTAAGTGCTAGCTTATTTTCCCTTCTTGTCTTGTTTGGATTGCCTATTGCTGCCGCATCTGAAGATTCAGAAGAGTGCATTCAAGCAAGAGAAGAGGCTGAGAGTGCGGCAGACGTTCTTGCAACAGCAGCGAGCTCATTACATTCATGCGCAACAAATCTGGATCTTGAAGATGACTGTTCGTATGAGATGAGTAATGCGCAAAGTGCACATTCTGATTATGAATCAAGTGTTGCTGATGTCAGCAGTTACTGTGAATAACTTACCATTCTTAGAGACACCTGCATTCCAAACAAACACTGTTCAATAAACAGCCAGAGAAACTCGTTCCAGCTCAGACCAACTTGGCATTTCCCCAGCTTGTACAGATCTGGTCTTCATTAGACCTCCCTCTATTCCAGCAGGAATGGGGAGATCCCCAAAGTATGGAGATCACCGAGTTTGAGGGGGGGCTGATAGGTATCTTATAGATAAGATTATTGGGATAGTCTTTATTGGTAATCATCACTAGCCAGAGCTGGCATTCATTCCCAATGAGCAAACGATGTCAGATCTGATAGAAGGTCTGGTAGATAATACTTTTTTGATAATCATCCCAGACCAAGATCGATGGGTTCAGGCTATCCCTGTAAACTCAAGCCTATGCTGCCTGACACTCCGACCAGACCGAGGAGTGATCTGACGGATTACTAAATAATGTCAGACTATTTCCAGTTGGCCCCCTTCCGATTTGTTCCCCAAGTTCTAGCTTAGCAAGGTAGTAGTCGATTGATTTACTCGCACTAATAGCAGCATTAGCTAGCTGACTCACGTATTGCTTGCTGACAGTGTCTGCCATTCGAGACTCGAGGAACGCCTTCACATTGGCATTGGTCAGCGTGGGGAAAGCCATGAGTAGCTTGATGATGAGTGTTGTATTTAATGGTTTTCCTGTGTACTTCTCGGAATTGTTCAACCTTGCAGCTCCAACAATCACATCATTGCACCAGCTTGGCAACTCGTAGATAGACGGGACTTTAAAAGGTAGCAGCAACCCATCTTCCAACGGGAGAGAAGTGCTATAGCGGTAAAGCCATTGGCGGACAAAGCGATTATCGTGGGTAAATACTGGACGGCCACGCTTAGGGGTAGCGATGGAATTAGTCAGTTCGGTCATTCAGTTTTCTCTGGTTTGGTTGGTTTATCTCATGGGCTGTTCTCCATTGGTCAGGGTTTATTGGAAGACAATTTTACAAAGGAAGGATCACGAGGACAAGCTGGCAGGCTGTCCAAAAACAGGGGCGGTAAGAAAGAGGGTCGATAGATTTGTTCTCTCCTATGGTCAGGGTTTATTCAAATCAGCCAAGCATCGGACAGGTGATAGGCTGCCAGTGGATAGAGGCATCGACAGGAAGCCATCTCAATGATCCTCTGTGATTATCCATGGCCAGCACCTAAGCTACCCCATAGGCCAGTTATGCGATTGCTCAGAGATCGTTTGGTGCGTGTAGTGGTCAACTCATGGTGGAAGATTGAATGAGGAAGCAGAGCGAGAGGAACCTGACTCCTCTTGATGTCTATAGGTTACTCGGATAGTTCCCCGCTCTCTCGCGCCTTCTTCAGCACTCGCATGACGGTAGCTCGTGACATACCAGTCATCTCCACAATGTCCCCCACTGACACGCCATTGCGCCTGAGGTCAACCATGACTTTGTGCTTGGCAACATCAGCTGTGCTTCCCCTGTACTTGCCCGCCTCCTTAGCCTTGGCAATGCCTTCAGCTTGTCGCCTTCTGCGATCCTCATAGTCTTTCCGAGCAAAGGCAGCAAGAAGTTCAAGCATCATCAGGTTCACCGCCCCAAGGATCCTCTGAGTCATGTCTGCGGCTCCAACCTGTCCCTTGTCCATAGCTCCCCAAGAGGTGGGTAGATCCAAAGCGACTATACGCACCCCAGCATCTTCAACGGCTCGTTTGAGTTGCTGCCATTCGGATTCAACTAGACGACTCAGGCGATCCACTTGCTCCAGCAGCAAGACATCTCCAGGTTGAGCGTCAGCCAGCAGACGGGTCAACTCGGGACGCTCCAAGTGTGCGCCAGATACGTTCTCCGCATACCACGCTGCTACTGTATGGCCTCGCTCTTGGGCAAAGTCTGCAAGTGTCTGACGTGCCCGTTGTGCATCTTGTTCTTGTGTACTGGCCCGCAGGTATGCCCTCACAAACATCTTTTCTCCTTGTCTCTCAGTCGTAATGTCAGTGCCGATCATTCATCAGTCATGTCTCAATCAAGTAGGCTCACTATAGTTGTCTCATTGAAGTAGGGTCAATGATTTTTTTATCACTTATTGGGGCACATAAACTATGTATCGTTGATGTATACCTCACTGATACATACACAAACCCAGAGCCGACAAGGCATCAGAGGGTTCAGAAGTGAGTGAATGAGGGACAGCAGTACGACAGGGAGTCAGTCGGTTAGATCTCAAAGAGGGGTGATGATAGAGCGGCAGAACAGCAACAGGGCCAAGATAAACGAGGGGCAGTATAGGGCAGGTATCCCCCTCCTCTTGCTTGCCCTATGGACAGGCTGCCAGCTCCAGAGACAGGACGGACAAGGGGGGTGACAAGAGATTGAACAGAGGGGTGGCACGGGGGGAACTAGGGGTGACAGTAATGTCTTAAAAGCCCTCACAGATTTTTTTCAGAATTTACCGAGTAGTTTTTATCGAGTAGCATGTTTTTCGCCAGCACAACGCTCAAGGAGAAGACTTTAGATGCAAAGAAATTGGGATACAGTCCGGCTGATTCTCACCAAGCTTGAGGATAAGAAAGTAACGCCACACTACTTGACGCTAGAAGACTTTGGAGACATTGATGCACAGAAAAAGCATGAGATTTCTTATCATGTAAGATTGCTCATGGAAATTGGCTTAATTGAAGGGAAAATTCAGTCTTTAATCGGTGGAGGAGGCCCCTCTGACTTTGCAATAATTCGGCTCACATGGTCTGGACATGAGTTTCTAGATTCTATACGTAACGATACCGTATGGAACAAGACTAAAGAGGTATTTGCATCCAAGGGGCTCGACATGACCTTTGATAGTATAAAGACCGTTGCATCTTGGTGTCTGACTTCAATGCTTGATTTGGCCAAATAGATAGCGTGAGGCCTACCCCATGAACAGGGCCAAACCTCAGGCCATCCATTTAGCCGTGTAATCAGGCTGGCAACAGGCCCTCACTCGGGGGCTGGGCATTCGCTTACCCTTTATAAGCCTGCCCTTCACCTTATTACAGGTTTAAAATCACCTAACTCAATTGGAGTGAGTCGACTTTCTTTTATCCCAAGTCTCAATAATAAACGTAACTAAAGTGTGAGCGGAATGTATCGCTAAGCGCGCATGTCTAGGTTCTAAGTTGTATCGAGTGCGGCCTTTACCATGCGATGCTGAAGCGTGTGTCCTCAATGAACCAATACCAGTGACAATCGCAGATAACCCACCCAAGATCGCTTTGAGGTCGTTATCCTCCAGATTACGGGGTTCGAGTCCTAGCTGTTCTTTGACCACTCCCCAGACACTTTTAATGTCTTTCTTCTGGGGCATTTGCTCTGGTACCTCATCTTCTATGTAAGTTTGGCAAAGTGATTCAAGTATGTTGCAGGCAGCAAGGACTGCTTCACTGGGATCTTTCGTTACATTTTCCAAGGCCCGCTCGAATTCAATCTCAATCGATTTGAGGTCTCGTCCTCGAATTAATTCAGATAGCGTTTGGGTTGGGGTACTGAGCCCCTCCGTAATCCGCCCCCCTTGCGTATACGTCAGATTGTTGTTTGCCAGTATTGTTTCAATTCTCTTAATTGCTTTACTCGTTGGGGACTCAGTTGGAGGGAGGCCGAACAGACTAACGCTCTGAGTGTCTTGATACGCTGGGTCATCAAGGTACTTTTCCAAGATAGCTGCGGCGACATTCAATGGAGCTGGATGTTCTCTGTTCGTTCGTTGAAGCCATGTAAGGCATTTGTTTAATTTATTTATGCCAGGATCATTTACATCTGGAGACTCTCCCGAAGCCTCTGCATGCATGAAGAGCGAATTGATTTGTGCATGTGTTTCGTTTGCAACAACTAGTTCACTAATAGCTGAGATAAGAGGCATGGGAATTTTTGTAATCATAAGCCTTCCTAAGGATTGATTTTTTTTGAATGTAACAGCCTAAAGCCACTAAACCAACTTGCTTCTTCCTACTCAATTGCTCCATTTTGATCCATTCATACCGACTTCTGAAGTCCCTCATAGTGCCTGTTCGATAGCGGCCTGCAACTTCTCGACAGCTACCCCACCGCCATACCTGTCGTAACTGATGGCACCATTGGTATGCCCCAAGATCGCAGCCGCGTACTGTAGCGGTACACCATGATCTTTTAACGCTGTTGCCACGGTATGCCGCAGGCTATGGAAGTCTTTGTCTACAGGGCGATGACGACTAAACCACTGCCCCCAAAGATGGCTGTAACCGTCTTGTCGATGAGGTAGCTCAGGGAACAGCCGCCCCCCTGCCCTTTCCTGCACAAAGCCGATAAAGCCGCCAGCAATCAGCGAGGAGTGAATAGGGATCAGGCGGGCACTGTTGGCCGTCTTGAGCTTCTGGTCTGGGCGGTTGTCTCTGATGTTCAGGCACCATACCTCGTCGACCTGCTGCACATCGTCTGCGTACAACTGGCAGATTTCATTGGCTCTCGCTCCGGTATACAGGCCGAGCAACGCTATCCACTTGCGGTATGGCTCCTGTTCTTTCGCCCACTGGATCAATCGCTGTTTCTCCGCAGATG
Organism: Aeromonas sp. R4-1; assembly: GCF_040908325.1. Classification (NCBI taxonomy): domain Bacteria; kingdom Pseudomonadati; phylum Pseudomonadota; class Gammaproteobacteria; order Aeromonadales; family Aeromonadaceae; genus Aeromonas; species Aeromonas sp. R4-1. The sequence goes on along the minus strand of NZ_JBFODM010000052.1, from coordinate 21,653 downwards.
TGTACCCACAGCGAGCATTGACCTCTTTGACCCGTTGTAACTTGAGCCCAGCGAAGTGATTGACGATGCCCTCGTGGTGATTACCCAGCCAGACGAACAACAGAGAGAGCTTCTGGAGATACTTGTTGATAGTCGTCGGGCTCTTGCCTGAGTTCAGTAATTCGTCCTTGAACTTGACCACATCGGCCTTGCTGTAAGCGGTGGGAGATCTATCCCCCAGCGTCTTGATGAAGTAACCGATGTAGTTCTTCTGGTTGCTGAGCTCTTTGGGAGCCCAAGACAACGCCTTCTCTTTCAGATAACGCTCACTGAGCTCTGAAAGTACAGGGGATGCAATGGCAGAAGGAGCCGCAGGGACTGACTGAGGGGCTGGCTTGGTCGCAGATGGTGTCTGTTGCTGTAGCCGCTGAGGCTCCGGCAGGGAGCTTGGCTGAGGTTCTGGTTGGACAGACTCAGGTTTTACCCAAGAACGCGCACAGGCAAGCATCTTAGCCACCTGTTCACGAGCTACCAGCTTGTCCCGAGTACGGAGAGATTTCTTGATGTCTTTGCGGCGACCACAGGGGAGCACTGTCACCTTGCGGTAGTACCAGATACCTTGAGGGCTGAGCCAGAGATTCACAGAGAAGACTCCTGATTCATCCACACAAAGTGGATTACCAAGAGGTCTGAAGGGGGGCTATTAGCTGTAACTTATTGAATTGCAGAAACAAGTGGTGGCCCTACCAGCCACATCCCGGCACTCGAGTCCCCCGCCTTGGCTGCTACCTTCCGGTCCTGACCAGGTCGACGGGTTATCAATGCGAGAGGACCAATAGGACCACCGGCGAGGAGAATAGGCAAACTGGGCGTTCAATGCAACGGCTTTCTACCCTCCAACAGATCGTTTGCCTTATTTTTCAACAATCTGCCGAATGAATCAGCTAAACAGCATAAATTTCGCCCCCACCAGCAGCATCAGCAGGGCAAAGGCCTGCTTGAGGCGTGTGGGTGACAGGCGGTGTGCCAGCTTGGCGCCAATGCGGGCGAACTGGGTACTGGTCAGCACAATGCCCAGCAGGGCGGGCAGATAGATGTAGCCCACACTCCACTCGGGCAGATCGGCATGATCCCAACCCGCATAGAGGTAGCTGAGGCTCCCCGCCAGCGCGATGGGCATGCTGCAGGCTGCAGAGGCCGCTACCGCATTGCGCATCGGCACCGAGTTCCAGCTCAGGTAAGGGACGGTGAGCGAGCCACCGCCAATGCCAAACAGCGCGGACATCCAGCCTATCACTGTGCCAGCAATGCCGGTGCCGAACGCTCCTGGCAGGTGTCTTTCCGCCTTGGGCTTGAGGTTAAGCCCCATCTGCAGCGCCATAGTCCAGGCGAAGCAGCCGATAATGATATTGAGGGTGCTGGTACTGAGCAGATTGGCCGTCATACCACCGAGCCAGGCACCAACCAGCATGCCCGCCCCCAATCTGCGGATCATCACCCAGTCGACGGCACCCGCTTCCTGATGTGCTCTAAGCGAGCTGAATCCGGTAAAGATCATTGTGGGCAACGAGGTGCCGAGGGCCAGATGGGTAATTATTTCAGGGTCGATACCCTGAGCGCGAAAGGTCATGACCAGCACGGGGACAATGATCAATCCACCGCCAATCCCGAACAGCCCTGCCAGCATGCCGGCAAAGGCGCCCAGCAGGAGGTAACCCATAAACAGCATAAAAATTCCTGTTTTGAACGATAAACGGCCAACACGGCCGGGCAACAGTGGATATCAGCATGAAAAAAAAGAGATGGCGCGAGGGCCATCTCTTCATTGTGCCGCTCAGTTCAGCGGAATGGTACCGTCCATCACCTTGTAGAAGGCCAGCACGGCACAGCCGAGCAGAGCCGCCGTCATCCCCTGCTCCAGCCGGTTAAGGCCACGCAGACCGTGATGCTGACGCGCCTTCCAGTAGATGAAGATGCCCGGACTATAGAGCAGCGCCACCAGCAACAGGTACTCCACACCGGCAGCGTAGACCAGCCAGCAGCCGTAAACGGTCGCCACCAGAGCCAGCAGCAGGTCACGCTTGCGCTGATGGGGTTGACCCTGATAGGTCTCCCCTTTCAATGCCAGCTTCAGGCCATAGGCACCGGAGAAAACGTAGGGCACCAGCGCCGCCGAGGTGGCAATGTTGACCAGCGCCAGATAGGTGCTGCTCTGGAAGTAGATGATGATCAGGAAGATCTGCACCAGACAGGTAGAGCACCAGAGGGACACCTGCGGCGAGCCGTTTTTGTTCTCCTTGGCAAACCAGCCCGGGAAGACGCCGGTCTTGCCTGCGATGTAGGGCACTTCAGCGGCCAGCACGGTCCAGCTGAGCAGAGCCCCCATCACCGACACCACCAGACCGATGTTGATAAGCCAGGCGCCCCAGGGGCCGACTACGGCTTCGAGGATCATGGCGGTCGAGGGGTTCTTGAGCGCCGCCAGTTGCGGCTGGCTCATGACACCCAGCGAGAACAGGGTCACCATCACGTAAAGCGTCAGGGCGCCGAGCAACGCCAGCACGGTAGCGCGGCCCACATCCTTGCGATGACGGGCACGGGCAGAGACCACCACGGCCCCTTCAATCCCGATAAAGACCCAGAGGGTCACCTTCATGGTGGACTTGACCTGATCCATCACGGAGCCCAGCTCCATGTTGTTCTGGCCCCAGATATCCAGAGTGAAGGTATCCATGTTGAAGGCCAGCAGGATCGCGACACAGAAGACGATGAGCGGCACCATCTTGGCGATGGTGGTGACGATATTCACCAGTGCAGCAACCTGTACCCCGCGCAGCACCAGCGCATGCACCGACCAGATCAGGATGGAGGCCAGCGTGATGGCCACCGGCGTATTGCCGTCACCGAAGATGACGTTGTCAGGCGTATCGAAGAAGTAGCTCAGGGCGCTGAACACCACGATGGCGTAGGAGACGTTGGCCAGCAGTTGGCAGAGCCAGTAACCCCAGGCGGCGTTGAAACCGATGAAATCGCCGAAACCGGCCTTGGCATAGCTGAAGATACCGCCATCGAGATCGGGGCGGCGCATGGAGAGGTTCTGATAGACCAGCGCGAGACAGATCATGCCAAGACCGGTGATGGCCCAACCCAGGGCGACCGCCCCGGCACTGGCATGCGCAGCAATGTTTTGTGGCAGACTGAAGACCCCGGCGCCGACCATGGAGCCGATCACCAGCGAAATGAGGGCGCCCAGCCCTAGTTTCTTGTCCATTTCAATCCTGTTTATTTAGGCGGCGGCAGAGCGTCCGTATTCATACTGCGCGCAATATGGGAGGGGCTGGGAATCCTGACCCCGTGAAAAAGGCGGCAACTATATTGCATGACTATTCCGACCGCAATCCCTCGTCCCGTCAATCATGCACCGCCTTGACCGCGCGCAATTTTACAGCACTGACCCATATGGCCTGTGAGCTGGCTCAAATTAACCAAGACCCGTTGATATTTCTCATTTTTCTGCCAACGTGACCTGACTCGCATGGTCCCCATGCATCCCCATTCAGCCCTTTGCTGTATAAATAATCTGCATAAAAAAGCCCCGGTGGAAACACCGGGGCCCATGGTGTAAATCCCTATAAACGCAAACCGCCATCCAGTTCTATCATCCGTCCCGACAGATAGTCGTTGGCAAGAATAAAGCTCACCGTCTCTGCCAGCTGTTGCGCCTCGCCAAGGGTGCCGACTGGAATGGCCTGCTGCATCCGCGCCATCGCCTCCGGCTTCATCGCCGCCGTCATGTCGGTGGCAAACACCCCAGGGGCGATCCCCATCACCCGAATGCCGTGGCGCGCCAGCTCGCGCGCCCAGGTCACCACCAGCGAAGCGACCCCCGCCTTGCTGGCGGCATAGTTGCTCTGGCCAATATTGCCGGCGCGGGCGATAGAGGAGATGTTGATGATAACGCCCTCCTGCCCCCCTTGCGCCATCAGCGCCGCCCCCTCGCGACCGCAGAGGAAGGTACCTGTGAGGTTGACGTCAATCACGCTCTGCCACTGGGCCAGCGTCATCTTCTCCACCAGCTCACCCTCTTTCACCTTGATCAGCATGCCATCGCGCAAAATGCCGGCGCAGTTGATAAGACCGTGCAGCACGCCAAAACTCTCCTTGATGGCAGCAAAAACCGACTCAACCTCGGCTTCGCTCGCCACATTGCAGACAAACAGCTCGCACTGGCTATCTTGATCGCACTGATCATTCTGACTGCGCACCAGGGCTGCGGTCGCCTCCAGATCGGCGCGATTGATGTCGAGCAGCGCCAGCGTCGCCCCCTGTGCGCCCAGGGCCAGCGCAATGGCCCGTCCCAAGCCACGTCCAGCGCCGGTAATAACGATGACCTTATCTTTGATATCCATCAATGCTCCTTGTAGCTGGTCGAAGGGAGATGCCTTGAAGAGAGGTGGCCCGTCAGGCGGGATCCTGTTTATCCAGATAGAGTTCGACGATGCTGGAGAAATCGCGGCTCCCCTGCCCCTGAGCGGCATGCAGGTTGAACAGGTTACGTGCGAGCGCCCCCATCGGCACAGCGCTGTGGCCATGCTCGGCCAGCGCCATGGCCAAACCCAAATCTTTCACCATCAAACGGGTCATAAAGCCCCCCTGATAGTTGCGGGCGGCAGGGACATTCTCCATCACCCCGGGCCAGGGGTTGTAGCGCTCCAGACTCCAGTTGTTGCCGGAGCTCTTGCCCATGATGGTGGAGAGCACGGCGGGATCCAGCCCCTCCTTCACCCCGAGGGCCAGCGCCTCGGCAGTGCCCGCCATATGGATCGCAAGCAGCATGTTGTTGCACATCTTGGCGATCTGCCCGGCACCCAGCGCCCCGGCGTGAAACAGGTTCTGCCCCATGCTGGCGAGCAAGGGTTTTGCCGCCTCGAAATCTGCCGCGTCGCCGCCAACGATAAAGGTGAGCGTCCCGGCGGCTGCACCGGCGACACCGCCCGATACGGGGGCATCGATAAAGCGCAAACCGCGGGCGCGGGCCGCCTCCCCGACCTGACGGGCAGAGTCGACATCGATAGTTGAGCAGTCGATCACCAGTGCGCCAACCGGCAGGGCTGCCAGCAGATCCTGCCCCTCAGACAACCAAAGATCGCGCACATGCTCCCCCGCAGGGAGCATGCTGATCACCACCTCGCAGCCGGTCACCGCCTCACGGGCATCCCCCGCTGCGATGCAGCCAGCGGCGATAGCGTGCTCAATGTTTTGGGCAACCAGATCAAACACCTGCACCGTCTGCCCGGCCCTAGCCAGATTTGCCGCCATGGGCCCCCCCATGTTGCCGAGCCCGATAAACCCTATCCTTGTCATCCCGCTTGCTCCTTGCGTTGCTGATGGCGGCGTGCGCCGGTTGCCAAGATGTTATTCCTTGCAGGCCAACGGATTGCGCCCCTGCGGCCAGCGATAGAACTCGTCCAGCCACTTCCCCTCCGGTGGCCACTGTTGCCAGCGGGGATCTTTATCCTTGTCGATCAGCAGTGCCCGTACCCCTTCCACAAAATCCCCCTTCAGCACGCAGTTGACCGAGAGGGTCAGCTCCTCGGCAAATACCTCTGCCAGTGAGTTGCGGCGAGCCTGCCAATATTGACGCCACAAAATGGCGCGGCTGATGGGGCTGCCGGTGCGGCAGAGCTGCTGCGCCTGCTGGAGTACAGTCTCCTGCTCATCGAACTGAGCTTCGAACAACCGCGCCAATACCCCTTGCAACGTGCGCCCCGCCAGCAAGGCATCGATCCTCTGTTGATGGGGCAGCAATACAGGCGCTGGCAACCGGGCCGCCACCTCACGGTGCAATTCCCTGAGCAGCAGATCGATCTGCTCGCGGGGATCACCACTGCCAGCCCACTCGAGCACGGCGAGGCGTGACAACAGCGCACTGCGCTCGCCACTGGCGATGGCGTGATCCGCCAGCCCAAGACCGATGGCATCACTCCCGTTGAAGCGGGCGCCAGTCAGACCGAGCCAGAGCCCGAGCCGCCCTGGCATCCGGCTTAAAAACCAGCTCGCCCCCACGTCTGGGTAGAGGCCAATGGTCACCTCCGGCATGGCGAACAGGCTTCTTTCGGTCACCACCCGAAAATCGGCTCCGGCAAACAGGCCAATGCCGCCCCCCATGCAGATACCGTCCGCCACGCAGATCAGGGGCTTGCGGTAAGAGTGGATGTGGTGGTCGAGCCGGTACTCCTGCTCGAAAAAGTCGCGGGCATATTCGAACAGTTCCGATCCGCTCGCCTCCTGCTTGCGGTAATAGAAGGAGCGAATATCACCACCGGCACAGAACGCCTTCTCGCCAGCCCCCTGCAGCAGCACGCAAGCGATGGCGGGATCCTGCTCCCAACGGGTCAGCGTCTGTTGCAGGATCTGGATCATCGGCAGGCTCAATGCGTTGAGAGACGCAGGGCTATCGAGGATCAACACCCCGATCTGATGGCCATCTTCGGTGGGATAACAGCTAACCTTGACCGGCTCACTCATAAACGGCTCCGTATGGATTTATTCTGTTGGGCCATATTGCCAGCGCGGTAAGCGTTTCTCCAGGAAGGCGGCCACCCCTTCACGCTGGTTGGCATCGCTAAAGAGATCGAGAAACAGCGCTCGCTCAAGGGGCAAGGCGGCATCCCGCGGGCCACTGCGGCCCTGATTGATCAGGGTTTTGCAGGCGCGCAGGGCACTCGGGCTCTGGCGCTCCACCAGATGGGCCATCTGGTGCGCGGCCTCCCACGCCTGACCGGTTTTCACCACCTCCTCCACCAGCCCCATCTCGTAGGCCAGCGAGGCACTCACCTTCTCGCCGCAGAGGATCATCCGCTTGGCCCAGCCCGGCCCCACCAGCTCGGTCAGGCGCTGGGTACCACCGGCACAGGGAAGCAAGCCCACCGAGGCTTCCGGCAGTCCCAGCAACGCCTGCTGCTCGGCGATGCGGATATCACAGGCCAGCGCCACTTCCAGGCCACCGCCCATGGCATAACCATTGATGGCGGCGATACTGACGCCGTGAAAACGGGCCAGCGCCTCGAAGGCCTTGCCAAAGGCCTCGGCTACTTCACGGGCCAGCTCGACATTCCCCTCGACAAACATATTGAGGTCGGCACCGGCGCAGAAAAATTTGTCGCCCGCACCACGGATCACCAGCGCCACCACATCGGGACGACTGTCGAGCTCCACCATCATCTGCAAAAAGGCCTGCAGGCTGGCGAGGGTCCAGGTGTTGGCAGGGGGATGGTCGAGAGTGATATAGGCCACGTGGCCATGATATTCGAGTCTGATCCTTGTCATAACATTGTCCTTGTCGATGAAGCTGCCGCCATGATGACAGGCTTGAATGACACCAACCTGTGGCTGGCTCACAAAGCCGAAACCGGCATGGCATGATGCAAATCGGGTGGCAGGCAACACACCCTTGATGCGACCACCGGTTAGCCCAGCGACAAACCGGAATCGGCCAGCATGCGGCGCGCGATGATGAGTCGCATCACCTCGTTGGTGCCCTCCAGAATGCGGTGTACCCGGGTATCGCGCAGATAGCGCTCGAGCGGATACTCGCGGATATAACCATAGCCGCCAAAGAGTTGCAGAGCCTCATCGCAGACTCGATAACCCACATCGGTGGCAAACCGTTTGGCCATGGCGCACCAGGCACTCTTGTCCGGTGCCCCGCGATCCAGCTTGTCAGCGGCCTGACGCACCAGCAAACGGGCGGCAGCCAGCTCGGTCGCCATATCGGCCAGGCGAAACTGCACGCTCTGGAATTCGCTGATCGGGTGACCAAATTGCTGGCGCTGCTGCACATAGGTCAGCGCATCGTCCAGCGCCTGCTGGGCTGTGCCCACCGAACAGGTGGCAATATTGATGCGCCCCCCATCAAGGGCCTGCATGGCGAACTTGAACCCTTCCCCCTCCGCACCCAACCGATAGCAGGCAGGAATGCGAACCCCATTAAAGACAACCTCCCGGGTCGGCTGGCTGTTCCAGCCCATCTTCTCTTCTGCCTTGCCATAGCTCACACCGGGGGCATTAGCCGGTACCATAAAGGCAGAGATCCCCTTCGCACCTTCACCACCGGTGCGCGCCATCACCACCAGCACATCGCTGCTGCCCGCCCCCGAGATAAAGACCTTGGCCCCCTCGATGAGATAGCTGTCACCCTCGCGCACCGCCCGGGTCTTGAGGGCCGCCGCATCTGAGCCTGCCCCCGGTTCGGTGAGGCAATAGGAGCCCAGCAGCTCGCCACTGGCCAGCTTGGGCACCCACTCTTTGGCAACCTCGGTGGGCAACCAGCTACCCAGCATCCAGCTCACCATGTTGTGGATGGTCAGATACGCAGTGGTCGAGGTACACCCCATGGCGAGGCGTTCAAAGATGAGGCTCGCATCGAGGCGAGGTAGCCCCAATCCGCCAAACTGCTCCGGGGTATAGAGACCGCAAAAACCGAGCTCGGCCGCCTGCTTGATGGTCGGGATCGGAAACTCATGCTCCTTGTCCCAGCGAGCGGCATGGGGTTTGAGCGCCTCATCGGCAAAGGCGGCGGCCGCCTCCACATACGCCTGTTGATCATCGGTCAGGGTAAAATCCATCTCGTCGTTCACTCCCTTGTTGCCTCACGCTTATTTTCCCGCGCTTACTTTCCTGAGTTAGTGCTTTATGACGCGACGCCCACACGCTGCGTCAGTCGGATCTGCCACTATGGCGCTGTTGTCGTGGTAGCTGATGACGCTCTCATAACTACCTCTCTATCGACACACAACAGATTAACAATTGATTTACGTTTACGCTAACGTAAACTTGTGGCAAAAGTGAAGTACAAAAATGGACCGACCACTGCCAGCTGTAACGCCGAGTCAGCCGGTCGAACCCACCTTCCTACCCGATTGTCATATCCGCAAGGAGAGCATGGATGCAGATGGATGAGACCCTGAATGCCCTGACCGAACAGGTTGCGGCTTTCTGCCAGAAAGTGATAGCCCCGCGCGCCAGCGAGATCGATCAGAGCAACGCCTTTCCCCGTGATCTCTGGCCCCGGATGGGTGAACTGGGGCTGCACGGCATCACGGTGACGGAGGAGTATGACGGGGTGAATCTCGGCTATCTGGCCCACGTGCTGGTGATGGAACAGGTAAGCCGCGCCAGCGCCTCGGTCGGCCTCTCCTATGGCGCCCACTCCAATCTCTGCATCAACCAGATCCACCGCCACGGCACGGCGGAACAGAAAGCGCGCTACCTGCCACCGCTGGTGAGTGGCGAGCATGTGGGGGCGCTGGCCATGAGCGAGCCGGGCGCAGGCTCCGATGTGGTCAGCATGCGCCTCACCGCGGAGCGCGAGGGCGATCACTTCGTGCTGAACGGCAACAAGATGTGGATCACCAACGGTCCCGATGCCGACACCTTCGTCATCTATGCCAAGACAGATACCAGTGCCGGCCCCAAAGGGATTTCCGCCTTTATCGTTGAAGCCGACACTCCCGGTTTCTCCACCGCCCAGAAGCTCGACAAGCTCGGCATGCGCGGCTCCAGCACCTGCGAGCTGGTGTTCGACAACTGCCGGGTGCCGCAGGAGAACCTGCTGGGCACCCTGCACGGCGGGGTCAAGGTGCTGATGAGCGGGCTCGATTACGAGCGGGTGGTGCTGGCTGCGGGCCCCCTTGGCATCATGCAGGCCTGCATGGACGTGGTGCTGCCCTATGTGCGTGAGCGCAAGCAGTTCGGTCAAGCCATCGGCGAGTTCCAGCTGGTGCAGGGCAAGCTCGCCGACATGTATACCCGCCTCGCCAGCAGCCGGGCACTGGTCTACTCGGTGGCGAGCGCCTGCGATCAGGGGCGCACCAGCCGTAAAGATTGCGCCGCAGCCATCCTGTTTGCCGCCGAAAACGCCACCCAGATGGCCCTCGACGCGATCCAGCTGCTCGGCGGCAACGGTTACATCAACGAATACCCCACTGGCCGCCTACTGCGGGACGCCAAACTCTACGAGATCGGCGCCGGCACCTCGGAGATCCGCCGCTGGCTCATCGGCCGCGAGCTGATGGGAGAAAATGCATGAGTCGTATCCACTCCCGCCTCGACACGGCGAGCCCGGAATATGCGGCCAATCGGGCCGCCATGCAGGGGCTGGTCGACGATCTCCACGCCCGCATTGCCGAGATCACGCTAGGAGGCGGCGCGGCCAACAACGCCCGCCATCAGGCCCGTGGCAAGCTACTGCCCCGCGAGCGCATCAATCAGCTGCTGGACCTAGGTTCCCCCTTTCTCGAACTGTCGGCGCTGGCTGGCTGGCAGGTCTATGACGAGCCGGTGCCTGCCGCCGGCATCATCACCGGCATCGGCCGGGTTTCAGGCCGGCTCTGCATGCTGGTGGTGAATGACGCCACCGTGAAGGGCGGCACCTACTACCCGCTCACGGTGAAAAAGCACCTGCGCGCCCAGGCCATCGCCGAGCGGCTGCGCCTTCCCTGCCTCTATCTGGTGGATTCCGGCGGCGCCTTTTTGCCGATGCAGGATGAGGTGTTCCCCGACCGGGATCACTTTGGTCGCATCTTCTACAACCAGGCCCGCATGTCGGCCCAGAATATCCCCCAGCTGGCGGTGGTGATGGGGCTCTGCACCGCAGGCGGCGCCTACGTGCCCGCCATGGCGGACGAGTCGATCATGGTCAGGGAGCAAGCCACCATCTTTCTGGCGGGTCCGCCGCTGGTCAAGGCCGCCACCGGCGAGGAGATCAGCGCCGAGGCCTTGGGCGGCGCCGAGGTACACTGCGCCCACTCCGGCGTTGCTGATCATATGGCCCGTGACGATGCCCATGCGCTGGCCATCGCCCGCACGCTGGTGACTCATCTGGGTAACGAGCCGATAGAGAGCAGCCCCGGCTACGAGCCCCCCTGCTACCCGATCGAGGAGCTCTACGGTCTGGTGGGTACCAGTCTCAAACGCCCTTACGACGCCCGTGAACTGATTGCAAGACTGGTGGATAGCTCTGACTTTGACGAATTCAAGGCGCTGTTCGGCACCACTCTGGTGACCGGCTTTGCCCGTATTTGCGGCATGGAGGTGGGGATCCTCGCCAACAACGGCGTGCTGCACAGCGACAGCGCCCAGAAGGGGGCCCACTTTATCCAGCTCTGTAACCGGCGTGCCATCCCGCTGCTCTTTTTGCAGAACATCACCGGTTTTATGGTGGGGAGTAGCGCAGAAAAAGAGGGGATCGCCAAGCACGGCGCCAAGCTGGTAACCGCAGTGGCCTGCAGCCGGGTGCCCAAGATCACCCTAATCGTCGGCGGCAGCTTTGGTGCCGGCAACTACGGCATGTGCGGCCGCGCTTATGAGCCCGATTTTCTCTTTAGCTGGCCCAACAGCCGCATCTCTGTCATGGGGGGCGAGCAGGCGGCCGGAGTGCTGGTGCAGGTGCGTCGGGACAAGCTGGCGGCCGAGGGCAAAGATCTGAGCGAGCAGGAAGCGGCCGCCATCCGAGCCCCGGTGATCGAGCAGTATGAGCACCAGGGTCACCCCTACTACGCCAGCGCCCGCCTCTGGGATGATGGCGTCATTGACCCGGCCCAGAGCCGCGCCGTGCTGGCGCTGGCGCTCGCCGCCTGTCAGGGTGCCCGCATTGAAACCGAGCAGTACGGCATCTTTCGGATGTAAGGAGCAACCTATGTCAGATCCACTTACTTCCTCCCAGAACCCGTTTCGGCTGGAGCGGCACGGCCCGCTGGCCGAGCTGGTGCTGTCGCGCCCGGCCCGCCACAACGCCTTTGATGCCGACCTGATGCTGGGGCTGCTCGACTGCCTCGATGATCTGGCCCATCTCCATGGTCATGATCTCGCCGAACGTCCTCATGCTTTGCTGCTGCGGGCAGAGGGCAAACACTTTTGCGCGGGTGCCGATCTCAACTGGATGCGCAATCTGGCTCACGCCGATTTTGAGCACAATCGCGAAGATGCCCGGGTATTGGCGCGGCTGATGCAGACCCTCGACGAGCTCCCCTTCCCCACGGTAGCGCTGGTGCAGGGGGCCGCCTATGGCGGGGCACTGGGCCTCATCTGCGCTTGCGATCTGGTGCTGGCCAGCGAGGATGCCCGCTTCTGTCTCTCCGAGGTGAGCCTGGGCTTGGTACCTGCGGTGATCAGCCCCTACGTGGTACGTGCCATGGGAATGCGTCAGGCGCGCCGCTTCATGCTCAGTGCCGAGCCGTTCGATGCCATTACCGCCTGTCGGCTCAATGTGGCACACCAACTCTGCCAACCGGATCAACTGCTGGCGGAGGGACGGGCGCAGGCCCTTCGTCTGTGCCGCAACGGGCCGGAAGCGATGAAAGAGACCAAACGGCTGCTGGCGGCGATAGAGGCCCATCCTTCCCGCCTGCACGAAGAGAAAACTGTCGAGACCATTGCCCGGGTTCGGGTGGGACTCGAAGCCCAGGAGGGGATGCAGGCCTTCTTTGACAAACGCCCTCCCGCCTGGCGTCCCCGTTTCAAGGATGAGACATGACCCATCACACTCAGATTAAACGCCTGCTGATTGCCAATCGCGGCGAAATCGCCGTGCGCATCATCAAGACGGCGAAACGCCTCGGCATTCACACCATCGCCCTCTACTCCGATGCCGACGCCCACGCCATGCACACCCACCTGGCAGATGAGGCCTGGCATCTGGGGCCCGTACCGGCCAGAGAGAGTTATCTCGACACCGGCAAGGTGCTGAAGATTGCCAAAGAGGCGCACGCCGATGCCATCCATCCCGGTTACGGTTTTCTGTCGGAAAACAGCGATTTTGCCACCGCCTGCGAACAGCGCGGCCTGCGCTTTGTCGGCCCAAGCGGCGCCGCCATTCTCGCCATGGGCGACAAATCGGGGGCCAAGGCGCTGATGCAGGCTGCCGGCGTACCTGTACTGCCCGGCTATCACGGCACGGATCAGCGGCAGGACTTCTTGCGCGATCAGGCGAGCCAGATTGGCTTCCCGCTACTTATCAAGGCAGCCAGTGGCGGCGGTGGCAAGGGGATGCGTCGGGTCGATCAGCTGGCCGACTTTGACGAGTCGCTGGCGGCAGTCAAACGGGAAGCCAAGGCCGCCTTTGGTGACGATCTGGTGCTGCTGGAGCGCTATCTGCCCCAAGCTCGCCATGTTGAGGTGCAGGTCTTTGCCGATAGCCTCTGCAACGCCATCTATCTGGGGGACAGGGACTGCTCCTTGCAGCGACGCCACCAGAAGGTGATCGAAGAGGCACCCGCCCCCGATATCCCTCCGGCTCTGCGCCGCGCCATGGGGGAGGCAGCCGTGGCCGCAGCCAAGGCCATCCACTATCAGGGGGCTGGCACCATCGAATTTCTGCTCTGCAAGGATGAGTTTTTCTTTATGGAGATGAACACCCGGCTGCAGGTGGAGCATCCGGTCACCGAAGCCGTGACCGGGCAGGACCTGGTGGCCTGGCAGTTGGCCGTGGCCGAAGGCAAGCCGCTGCCACTCACTCAGGAGGAAGTGGTGCTGCGCGGCCATGCGGTGGAGGCGCGTCTCTACGCCGAGGATGTGGCGGCCGGTTTTCTGCCTGCCAGCGGGCCTATCCACTGGCTCCACTGGCCGGATGGCGTGCGCATCGACACCGGCGTTACCGCTGGCGATGAGGTCAGCCCCTATTACGATCCCATGATCGCCAAGCTGATCGCCCACGGCCAGAGCCGCACCGAGGCGTTCGCCAAACTGGCCGATGCGCTGGCGGCACTGGATCTCGGCCCGCTGGAGCACAACGGCGCGCTCTTGCTGCGCCTTTGTGAAGAGCCTGACGTCCTGGCCATGGGCCACCATACCCAGTGGCCCATCCCCACCACAGCACGGCCCATTCCTGAGCTCGCCTGGCCGCTGGCCGCCTTCTGGCTGGCGAGCCGCCCTGCGGGCACCTCCCCCTGGCAGCAAGCCTGCGGATTTCGGCTGGGGCCGGATCGCTGCTGGACAGCGGCGGTGCGCATCGGTGATGAGCGCCGGGTATTGACCCTTAACGATCATGGCGGCCAGCTTGAGTGGCAAGGGGAGACTCATTGCTACCAGAGAGGGGACGACCATATCCGGCTGCAACTGGGTGGCTGCTGGCAACAGATCCCCATTCAGACAGTCGAAGGCTCGGAGGCAGCCTTCATCATGACCCTGGGGGGCCAGCGCATCCGCTTCGCGGCCGATGATCGGCAGCACAGCCACCACCATGATCAGGCAAATGATAAGGCGCAGGGCGCCATCGCCCCCATGCACGGCATAGTGGTGGCCGTGCTGGTCGAGCAGGGGCAAACGGTCAGCAAGGGGCAACCCCTGCTGGTGCTGGAGGCGATGAAGATGGAACACCAGTTGCGTGCAGAGCGGGACGGGGTAATTGAAGCCCTGCAGTGCAAACAGGGCGAACAGGTAAGCCAGGGGACCGTGCTGGTGCGCTTTGCCGAAGAGATAGCTTCACAGGAGGATCACCCATGAACCGATCACAGGACGTCCGTGACGACAGGGTCAGTCTGGTGGAGATGGGGCCGCGAGATGGCCTGCAAAATGAAGCTGCGCCCCTCTCCCTAGTACAGCGGCTGGAGCTGATCCAGCGCCTTTCCGACAGCGGCCTGCAGCGCATCGAGGTGGGTGCCTTTGTCTCTGCCAAAAAAGTGCCGCAGATGGCGGACTCCGCAGCGCTGTTCGAGGCACTGCCGCGCAAGGGCTCAACCCGTTACGGCGCTCTGGTGCCCAATCTGCAAGGCTTGCAGGCAGCCATTGCCGCCCGCGCCGACGAGATTGGCCTCTTCACCGCCTGCTCCGACGGTTTTACCCGGGCCAATATCGGCATCAGCGTGGAGGAGTCGCTGGTACGCTTCGCCCCGCTGGTGCAGGAAGCTCGCCGCCTCGGCATCAAGTTGCGCGGCTACCTCTCCACCGTCATCGCCTGCCCGTTCGATGGCCCGACCCGCCCGAAACGAGTCGCTGCGATGGCCGAGCAACTACTGGATCTCGGTTGCCACGAAATTTCGCTGGGGGACACCATCGGCGTCGGCACTCCGGGCACCGTGGCGCCCATGCTGGATGCGGTGCTGCACGAGCTCCCGGCGGGTCGACTCGCGGTCCATTTTCACGACACCTACGGCCAGGGGTTGGCCAACCTGCTACCCGCGCTGGAGCGCGGCATTCGCACCATCGACTGCTCGGTGGCGGGGCTTGGCGGCTGTCCCTATGCGCCGGGCGCCTCCGGCAATGTAGCGTCAGAAGAGGTGGTCTACCTGCTGCACGGCCTTGGCATGACGACCGGGGTGGATCTCGACAAACTGGCGGCCACCGGCCAGTGGGTGAGCGAGCAGCTCGGCCGTCCCAACGGCTCGCGGGTCGGTCAGGCCCTGCACGCCAATGCCGAGCGGCTGCGCGCCCGCCTCTGCCAGCCACACGCCCAGCAACAGGAGTCATGACCATGTCCCGTTCCCTGCCCGGCAAGGAGATCACCTACAGCATTTCGGAGCTGGCCCACGAATTCGATGTCACGCCGCGCACCATCCGCTACTACGAGGATGAGGGGCTGCTCACCCCGTTGCGGGAGGGGCACACCCGCATCTACAGCCATCGGGACAAGATCCGGCTCAAGTTGACCCTGCGCGGCAAACGGCTGGGGTTTAGCTTGGCCGAGATCCGCGAGCTGTTCGATATGTACGACACCGACAAATCGAGCAAAACTCAGCTCCACTCCATGATCCAGCTGATCGAGGCAAAACGCGGCGCCCTGCGCCAGCAACTGGAGGATATCCAGATGGTGATGGCCGAGCTCGCGGCCGCCGAACAGCGCTGTGTTAATTCCCTTAACAGCTTGAAAACTGGCGCAGATTAACCGAATCTGGGAGCAAGCTATTGCCCTGGGGATCCCATGAGATATTGGTGCTGGTTTTTGCTCTTGTTCAGCCTCTCTGGCTGGAGCCATCCCCTCATCAAGGTTGGCGGATACCCCTATGCCCCCTTTGTGGTCAAACTCTCCGATTCCCGCTATGAAGGGCTGACGCTGGACCTCATCGCCAAGCTAAACGAGATCCAGCAAGAGGTAAGATTCGTGTTTGTTCCCACCTCGGCCGCCAACCGTTACAAGGCGCTCGATCTGGGCCGTTTCTCGCTGATGCTGTTTGAAGACACCAAGTGGGGCTGGGACACAGATAAATTCAAGATAACAGCCCCCTTTCTCGGTGGTGGTGAGGTCTATGTGGCCCTGAACAAAACAGGCCGGGATCAGCGCTTTTTCGATGACCCCTCTCGGCATCATCTTATCGGGGTGACCGGCTACCACTACGGCGTCGGCCAGTTCAATGCTGATCCCCTCTACCTGCAGCGCAAGCTCAATATCACCCTGGTCAAGGACAACATCAGCGCCCTGCAAGCCCTGCTCAAAGGGCGTGGCGAGGTAGCCATTCTCAACGTTTCATACCTTAACCAGTATCTGCAGGCCAATCCCGACACAGCCGACCAGCTGCTGATCTCGCAAAAATGGGATCAACAGTATCAACACCGCGCCATCCTTCACCCTGAGGCCCCCATTACCCCTGCCCAGCTGGAACAGTGGCTGGCAGCGCTGCAACAAAAGGGTGAACTGGATCGCCTTTGGACAAAGTACGGCGTACAACAGCACGCAACCCCATGATTACTATCCAGCTTTTCTGTACCATGGCGGGAACCAAATGGGAGTGCACCAAATGAACACCACCGAGCCCGCGTCCCCCAAGCTCCGCTTGCTGCGCTACCTTGCCTACGCTTTTCTGCTTCTTCTTATCCTGATCACCCTGCTGCTGTGGCAAACCCCCCTTCTGATCCAGCGCTATCTGCCCGGCTGGCTGGCCGAGCACTACGGCCTGCAACTGACGCTGGGGGAGATTGACGTAGGGCTGCGCAACCCTTCTCTCACCCTCGGCGCGACTGCCCTGCTCGATGCCAAGCAGCAGCCCATCATCGGTTTTGAGCAGCTCTTTATCACCCCCGACCTGCAAGCCAGCTGGCAGCAGAAAGGGGTCGTGCTTTCCGCCGTCACCCTGACCAAACCCGTGGTGCTGCTGCAACGGCTGGCAGACAAAAAGGGGGAGGTTCGACTCAATCTGACCGATGCGCTGGCGACCCTGCTCGCCCCTGCGCCCTCCCCCGAGCCCGAAACAGCCAGCGCCCCGCTGCTGGTCGATATTGCCAGCGTCAATGTCACTGACGGGCATGTGCGCTATCAGGATCAACGCAAGGAGAGCGAACCCGGCTGGTTGCCGCCCCTCAGTCTGGAGAAAGTGACCCTCAAGCTCGATAACCTGCGTACCGAGGCAAACCATCCGACCGCCTATCAGCTGAGCGCCGCCATCAACGGCAAAAGCAGCCTCGCCGCTCACGGCAAACTCGATGTGATGAGCGGCATGGGTCAGGGTAAGGTGAGCCTCAAGCAGGTCGAGCTGAAACCCTTCGCCCCGCTCTGGGCACCCTATCTCAAGCTGGATCTGGCCAAGGGCCACGCCAATACAGAGGTGGAGTACCAGCTTAAAGAGGGCAAGCAAGGGGTACTGTGGCAATTGTCCAAAGGCAAGCTGACGCTGGACAACTGGCAGCTTAAAAAACACAAGGGCGACGAATTTGCCCGCTTCGGCCAGCTGGCCCTGAGCGAATTGGCTGTCGATGGCCAGAAACAGTCGCTCCAGATCGGCAAGGTCACTCTGCAACAACCCCTGCTCAAGGCCACCCTCAACCCACAGCAGGAGCTGGATCTGGCTGACTTGCTGATTGAACAGGCCCCCGCCAAACCCGCCAAAGGGGCCCACGCCGCAAACGAGGTGGCCAACAATGCGGCGCCCAAGTCGGCACAACAAGCAAAGACAGCCGGTAACGGCAAGAAACATACGCCAGACAAACCCTGGCAGTGGCAGATCAAGCAGATCCTTATCGACAAGGGCGATCTCACCCTCACCGAATCGAGCAGCGGCAAACCGCAGGCACGCCAGTTCTCCGGCCTCAAGCTGGCGCTGGGGCCACTGGGCAGCAAGGGGGAGCAACCGAGCAAACTGACTCTGGCCACCCAGTTCAACCAGAGCAGCCCCCTGGCCTTTGATGGCCAACTGACCCTGACTCCTTTCACCTTAAGCGGCGACATCAACCAGCAGGGGCTGCCCCTGACACTGGCACAGCCCTATCTGGCCGATCTGGTACGCATCAAGGTGCAGAACGGGCTGCTGAGCAGCAAGACCCGCCTTGATCTCGCCACCACCGCCCAGGGAGATCTGAGCAAGCTGACCCTGCAAGGGGGGCTCGATGTCAACGGGCTCAAAGTAGTCGATCGGGCAGACAATCAGCGGCTGCTGGAGTTCAACACCCTGGCTCTCACCGGTCTGACGTACGACGGCATCAGCCAGCAGATGCGGATCAAGGACATTGCCCTGAACAAGCCCTTCGCCCGCATCGAGATCAACGAAGATGGCACCACCAACCTGCAACAGCTGCTGTTGCCGCAACCGGCGGCAACCAAAAGTACTCAAGCGGCGGCAGGCAGCAAGACTCCCGACTTTCGTTTCACCATTGACCAGCTGCGCACAGAGCAGGGCAACCTGCGCTTTGCCGACCGCAGCCTGAGTCAGGATTTTGTGGCCGATATCGCCTCGCTGGGCGGCCAGAGTCGCCATATCAGCAATATTCCGGGGCAACGCTCCGATCTCGCCTTCAACGGCAAGGTGGATCGCTATGCGCCGGTGACCATTCGCGGCGGTACCAACCTGCTGGTGGCCAACCCAATCCTCGACATCGCGGTCGCTTTCCACAATCTGGAGCTCACCACCTTCACCCCCTACTCGGGCACCTATGCCGGTTATGCCATCGACAAGGGGCAGCTCTCCATGAAGCTGCACTACAAGCTGGAGGGCAATCGGCTGGAGGGGGATAACGACATCACCATCAAGAAGCTGCAATTGGGCGAGAAGATCAAGAGCGATCAGGCCAAGGATCTACCGCTGGGGCTGGCCATCGCCCTGCTGAGCGATGCCAACGGGGTGATACAGATGAACCTCAAGGTGAAGGGGGATCTCGATCAACCGGACTTCAGCATCGGCAATATCTTCTGGGATGTGCTGGGCAACACACTGAGCAAGGCGATTACCTCCCCCTTCTCCCTGCTCGCCTCGCTGGCCGATGGCACCGAAGATCTCGACGAGCTCCCCTTCCTGCCGGGGGATCCCGATCTCCCCCCCACCCAGCAGGAGAAACTGGTCAAGCTGGCGCAGGCCCTCAAGGATAGACCCAAGCTCAGCATGAACATTCGCGGCAAGGTCAACTTCAACGAGGAGCGCCCCATCCTGCAACGGCAAAAACTGGAGCGGGTACTGGCCAAGCTCACCGGCAATCAGGCGGATCTCGACCTGCTGGAACAGGACTCAGCCCTGCAAGAGGCGCTGGCCCGGGCCTATGAAGAGCGCTTTGGCGAAGATCTGGATGACCTGGCCGCTCGGCTCCATCTGGATGAAGAGAGCGCGGCACTGCGGGCCCAGGCGGTGATCCTGCTGCGGGATCAGCAGCTCATCACCGCCAAATCCCTGCGCAATCTCGCCATGCGCCGGGCGCAAAATACCAAGGAGTTTCTGGTCGACAGCCAGGGGATCGCCCCGGAGCGGCTGTTCGTGCTCGACAGCCAGGTCAAGGAAGAGGACAAGGAAGCCAAAGTGATCCTGACACTGGATCAGTAAGGCCGCCGCACTGCACAAAAGCGTAATAAAAATACAACCCCTCAACTATTTTGACACCTTTTGCTCACCAAACAGCCTGTCCTGGTGAGCATTTGGCCTCTGATGCAAATAATCACGTAGTTTTTTTACGATTTATCCCCCTTGCCCCCTTGCGGGCGCGCCGCAGCCTGCCTAAAATCGCGCGTCTTTTGTTAACCCCCCACTCTATTTTTGGAGAACGCCACGTGAGCGAAAAATTGGCCAACCCTGCCCCTCTGGGTCTGATGGGTTTCGGTATGACCACCATCCTGCTGAACATCCATAACGCAGGTTTCTTCCCCATCAGCGCCATGATCCTGGCCATGGGCCTGTGCTACGGCGGCATCGCCCAGATCATCGCTGGCATCATGGAATACAAGCGTGGCAACACCTTCGGTGTGACCGCATTCACCTCCTACGGCCTGTTCTGGCTGAGCCTGGTGTTCCTGCTGATCATGCCGACCATGGGTCTGGCCGAAGCCACTCCGCACGCCTACATGGGTTGGTATCTGCTGATGTGGGGCATGTTCACCCTGTTCATGCTGGTTGGCACCATCAACTACCCGCGCGCCAAGCAGTTCGTGTTCGCCTCCCTGACCGTGCTGTTCTTCCTGCTGGCCGCCCGTGACTTCACCGGCAGCACCCTGATCGGCACCATCGCCGGTTTCGAAGGCATCATCTGTGGCGCCAGCGCCATCTACCTGGCCATGGCCACCGTGATCAACGAACAGTTCGGCCGCACCGTGATGCCGATCGGCGATCACAAAAAAGCCGCCGCCGTACAGCTGAAAGCCGCTGCCTGATAGGCAAGCCACTCAGATTGTGAAAAAGGCACCCTCGGGTGCCTTTTTGCTATCTCGCAAAGATGACGTTCCTGCGCACACATCTTCCCTTTTCAGCCCTACATCCGGATATCCGTCTCTAGCTATTCGGCACTCCTGATACACCTATTTGTGGATATATCCATCAACTAAATAAGGCTCTCTCGGGCCACCACAAGGGATACAGTTTGTTATTCGGTATGAAGCCGTATGACCACTCCCTTTTGTTGGCAACTGTCAGGTGAATACCATCTCCATACATGTAATTTAAATCAAAGTGCCGACCAAGTTATCAGTACTTTTATCTCCCTATGTAAGTTAAAAATTCACTGCGGCGTTAAATCTAATATCCCAGAGGTCAAGGTCCTGACGCCCGATACTGTAATAACCGGTGATAACTTCAAAACGCTGATGACGCTGAGGGGCTACCGCCAGTGCAATCCGTGCAGATCCACTCCACGGGGTCGTACTTTCCATTGTCAGATTTTCATTCAGGATCTGACCATCATTGGGACGCTCAATATCATAACGAACCCCAAGACGCAGGGCCGGTATAATTTGAACCCCATCGGTTGTGGTGAAAATACGACTGATATCCCCTGATGCTTCACTGGTGGCATATTCAAAAGAGTTTTCATTAACCCGCAATGTCACGTTATAAATCTGGTTTGCATAAGGCAATGAGCCTGTGTAATTAAACGCATCGGATTTATTGTGACTGTAAAAGAGGGCAAGCTTGGGCCGCAGCAGATATTCACCAACGTCGTAGCCGCCGGTCAGGTTGGCTGAGATCAACCCGGTCGTTGTCTTGAAACTCCCTTTAAGTACATCGAGTTCGGTATCGTTATCAGTTCGTCCCCATGCAGCCCAGCCATCCAGCAGCCAGTGCGTATCTAGGGAAGGTGCGAACAAGTCCCTGATATGAGATCATGTTTGTCATCTGGAGCCATGGAACAGGGTTCATCATGAGTCATCAACTTACCTTCGCCGACAGTGAATTCAGCAGTAAGCGCCGTCAGACCAGAAAAGAGATTTTCTTGTCCCGCATGGAGCAGATTCTACCATGGCAAAACATGGTGGAAGTCATCGAGCCGTTTTACCC
>NZ_JBFODM010000051.1:0-46625 GCF_040908325.1 Aeromonas sp. R4-1 | reverse complement strand
CCATACTAATTACCCGTGAGGCTTAACCATACAACACCCAAGAAGTGTTCTAAGGCTTGTAGCAAATACCAAGCGAACTACTTACGTCAGCTTTCACAGATTGAAGAATTTGCCTGGCGGCCATAGCGCCGTGGAACCACCTGATCCCATGCCGAACTCAGAAGTGAAACGCGGTAGCGCCGATGGTAGTGTGGCATTCGCCATGCGAGAGTAGGACACTGCCAGGCACCCAATACAAGAAACCCCGCTCATCGAGCGGGGTTTTTTATTGCCTGCAATTCATAAAGTCGTCTAATAACTGACCTTTTATTCCCTCTTCCTGTCGTTTTTACTCATAAAAACAGCGATGGCAGCGTAAAATAGCGCTTTATCTGGTCGGAGATAGCCCGTGTTTTGTCCAAAATGCGGCGATCAAACCCTGCAGAGCGTCAGCCCTAAAGAGTTTCGCTGTGGCTGCGGTTTTCATTTTTTCCAGAATGTGGCGACTGCGGTGATGGTGGCGCTTTGCTGGCAGGACGAGGTGCTGGTTGCGGTGAGAGCAGGCAATCCGGGCAAGGGGTTGCTGGATCTGCCGGGCGGATTTGTCGATCCCGGCGAGTCGCTGGAGGGGACACTGGTGCGCGAGTTGCAGGAGGAGCTGGGACTCGATGTCAGCGCTCATCCTTGTACCTATCTCGGTTCCTTCCCCAATATCTATCCCTACGATGGCATCACCTATCACACCTGTGACACCTTCTTTGCCATCAAGCTGAGTGAAAAACCTGTCATCCAGCCGGCTGACGATGTGGCCGCCTGTCAGTGGTTGAAGCTCAGCGATATCCCCTTGTCCCGTTTTGCTTTCGAGTCGACGCGCACCGCGATGGCGCGGTTGCTGCAATCCCCTTTGCAAGCCTGATCCCTGCTGATGATATGGGGATTGGCAGCGACCATACCTGTCTCATCCTTGTCCGCTTTTGTCCCGCAGAGGCCATTCGTCAGACGGTGAGTGGTATAGTCTGCAGTGGATCCGGATTCAAGGAGTATATCGTGAAGAAGATAGTTCTCATCTTGCTCGGCATCGCCGTGGCGGTCTTGCTGGCCATAGTGACGCTGATAAGCCTTATCGACCCCAATCAATTCAAGCCCCAACTGGCTGAACAGGTGCGCAAGAGCACAGGCCGGGAACTGGTGATGGCGGGGGAGATTGACTGGCGTTTCTGGCCGAGTCTCGGCCTCTCGCTGGAAAAGGTCGCCCTGCGCAATCCGGCCGGTTTTGCCGAGCCGGATCTGATTCGTTTCGAACAGGGGGAGGCCTCGGTGGCCCTGTTGCCGCTGCTCTCCCATCGTTTGGAGATCGGCAAGGTGACCCTGAGTGGCGCCCATCTCTTTATCCAGACCAAGGCGGATGGCAGCTCCAATCTGAGCGGACTGATCAATGATGCTGCTGCTGATGCAAGCGAACCGGTCGCTCCCGCAACCCCTGCCCCAACCGCTGATAGCAAGCCCTGGCAGATCAGCTTGCAGGGTGTCGCGCTCTCCCATGCCAGCGCGCTGGTGCAGGATGATCGCAGCAGCACCTCGCTGCGACTGGATCGCCTCGATCTCGATATGGGGCAGCTGGCCACCGGCCAGTGGGTGCCCGTGACTCTGGCCACCAAGGGGAGTGCCGACAAGCTCGCTTTCGACGTTAAAGGGCAGACCCAGATCAAGTTGGCGCAGGAGGTGATGGCCAGTGAACTGAAAGATCTGAGCCTCAGTGGCAGCCTGAGTGACCCGTCCCTGCGACTCGACAGTTTTTCCATCAAGGGGGACCGACTGGCCCTTGGTGAGTGGAGCAACCTCACGTTGGCGCTGAAGGGTGCCAAGGGTGAGGGGCAGCAAGCTTCACTGGCTGGCTCGCTGGAAGGAACACTCAAGGGAAGGCTCGATAAAGAGATGAAGCTGGCCGAGCTCTCCGATATGGTGCTGACCGCAGCGCTGGAAGGTGATGCGCTGCCACGCCCGCAGATGAAGCTGAAACTGGCCGGCTTTGCCCGCGCCGAGCTCGACAAGCAGTTGATTACCCTGAGCAAGCTGGTGATGAGTGCCGATGAGGCGCTGCTGAGTGGTGATGGAACCGTGCAGCTTGGCGCTGTTCCCTCGATCAGCTTCGATCTCAAGGGGGAGAAGCTGGATCTCGACAAATGGCTCGCCAAATCGGCACCGACCATGACCGCACAGGCGAAAGAGGACAAACCGGCGGTCGGTGCTTCCAATACCGCTGCAAGTGGCAATAAAGCGGCAACCGGCAAGAGCGAAGCCCTCTCCGCCGTTGAACCGGATCTGGGCGCGCTCAAAGGGCTGGATCTGGATGGTCGGCTGCAACTCGGCAGCCTGCGTCTGAAAGGGCTGGATCTCGGCGCTGTCGATCTGCAGGTGGCTCTGGCCAAGGGACTGCTGACGCTCAAACAGTTCAGCGCGACCGTGGCTGGCGGTCAGGTAAACGCGAAAGGGGTTCTCGACGCGCGCCAGCAGCCCGCCACCTACAAGGTGCACAAGCAGGTGGCCGGGGTGAACATTCGTCCCTTGCTGCAGACTCTGGCCCAGAGCGATCTGCTGGAGGGCAAGGGCGATCTCGATGTGCAGGTGCAGGGGCGTGGTCTCTCACCTCTGGCACTGCGCAACGGAATGCAGGGCAAGGTTACCTTGAAGCTGAGCGACGGCGCCCTGCATGGCATCAACCTGCCGGAGATGATCCGCGAGGCGCGGGCCACCCTCACCGGCAAGGGGGCCGAGCAGGTGAAGGAGGCGCGCAAGACCGACTTCAGCGCCCTCACCGCCAGCTTCCAGATTGCCGACGGCATCGCCCGCAGCAACGACATCCAGCTCTTTGCCCCGGCCTTGCGGGTCAAGGGGGATGGGCAGACGGCGCTGGTGCCGGAGAGCCTCGATTTCCTGTTCCTCACCTCCATCGTCGAGAGCAGCAAGGGACAGGGGGGCAAGACGGTGGACGAGCTGAAGGATATCACCATTCCGGTGCGCATCGGCGGTCACTGGCAGGCGCCGAGCTACCGGCTCGACGTGAAAGAGCTGCTTAGCAACAACAAGGTGCTGGAAGAGAAGGCCCGCAAGGAGGCCGAGCGGGGCCTGAAAAAAATGCTGGGGGACAAGGCTGACGACGAAGGGGTGAAGGGGGTGGCGGACCAGCTGCTCAAGGGGTTGTTCAAATAGCCAATCTTCCGTCGCTGTCATCAAGAGCCCGCCCCGTGCGGGCTCTTTGCTGTGGTGCCGTGCGTCATGGGACGAGGAGTGGTCGGCAACATGGGGTAATATGCGAAGCAGTCTTCGAAACCGGGAACCAGGAGGGTTCATGAACAAACGGGTGTTGATCTCGACCCGAGAGTGAATACAACAAGGGGCGCTATGGCGCCCCTTCTGCTTATTCTCCCAGCAACTGTTGCCAGACGGCGAGCACATGGCTGCGTTCGTTTTGCAGCTGATCGTCGCTCACCTTGCGGGAGATCTCCGAGAGGTTGAGGCGATGGCCGAGGTTGCGGATCTCCAGATAGGCCTGCTTCAGCCCCTCCGCCTGCTCCAGGGTCAGCACCCCCGCCATGACGCACTCGTCGAAGATGCGCACGTTATCGGACCAGCGGGTGAGGGCATCGGGCTCGCCGCAGGCGTGGGCCAGCACCAGATACTGGGCGATGAACTCGATATCTACCATGCCGCCGGGGGACTGCTTGAGATCGAACTCGCCAGACCCCGCCTTGAGCAGGTGGTCCCGCATCTTGTGGCGCATCTCGCGCACCTCGCGGGCCAGAGTCGGCAGCTCCCGTTCCCTGGCCAGCACATCGCGGCGGATGCGGGCAAACTCGGCAACGATGGCGTCATCGCCATAGATGGGGCGGGCCCGCACCAGCGCCTGATGTTCCCAGGTCCACGCCTCGTTTTGCTGATACTGCTCATAGGCCGAGAGGGACGAGACCAGCAGGCCGGAGTCGCCGGAGGGGCGCAGCCGCATATCGATCTCGTAGAGGATGCCGGACGGGGTGCGGGTGCTGAACAGGTGCAGGATCCGCTGTGCCAGACGCAGGTAGAACTGGCGGCTGTCGATGGGCTTGCGGCCATCTGTGTAGCTGTTGGGGTCACCGCCGTGCAGGAACACCAGATCGAGATCCGAGCCGTAACCGAGCTCGATGCCGCCCAGCTTGCCATAGGCCACCACCGCAAAGCTGCGCTGGCCGCTGGTTGCCACCTCGGGTGGCACCCCGTAGCGCTCGCTCATCTGGGCCCAGGCCTGATTGACCACCTCTTCGGTGATCGCCTCCGCCAGCCAGGTGAGGTGGTCGCTCACCTTCATCAGCGGCAGGGCGCCGGCGATGTCGGCCGCCACGATGCGCAGCAGCTGCACCTGCTTGAACTGGCGCAGCGCCTCCATCTGCTGTTCCACATCCTCTTCGGGGATGCGCAGCAGGAACTGGCGCAGCTGGGGCTTGTACTGATCGAGCGGGGTGGGGTGGTAGAGGTGCTGGGGATCGAGCAGTTCGTCCAGCAAAATGGGATAGCGGGCCAGCTGCTCGCTCACCAGATGGCTGGCGTCGCACAGCCGCACCAGCTGGCGCAGGGCGCCCGGGTTCTCCGCCAGCAGCTGCAGATAGGCGCTGCGGGTGAAGATGCGGGTCAGCAGCTCGCACACCCGCTCGAACAGGCGGGCAGGTTGCTCGCTGGCGACCACCAGTCGCAGCAGCTCCGGCATCAGCCAGTCCAGCGCGATGCGTCCCTGCGGCCCCACCTGACGGCGTTTGTACTCCTCCTTGAAGCGCAGCAGAGCGGCGCAGAGCGGGGCGGGTTCGGCCACCCCCTGCGCGGTCAGCAGTTTTTCCAGCTCGGCGGCGTCGAGCTCGGTGCGCCAGAGATCGAGCCAGAGCTGCTCCAGATGGGCGGGGGCCTCCTTCTCTTCCCCCACCACGGCGGCGAACTCCTGATGGACGGCGGCCATCTCCTCATCGAGATGAGCCATAAAGGCGTCCCAGTCGCCAAAACCTAGAGCAGCGATCAGCCGCTGGCGATCCCGCTCCTCGGTGGGCAGGGTCTGGGTCTGCTGATCGCCGATCTCCTGTAGGATGTTTTCGATCCGACGCAGGAAGCGGTACGCCACCAGCAAGCGGTCGCAATGCTCTGCCTCGAGGGCGCCGCACTGGGCGATGGCGGCCAGCGCCTCCGGCAGGTGACGCACCCGCAGTGCCGGTTCACGGCCGCCGCGAATAAGTTGCAGCGCCTGGGCGATAAACTCCACTTCACGGATGCCGCCAGCCCCCAGCTTGATGTTGCCCTCCAGCCCCTTGCGGCGCACCTCGGCAGCGATCATCGCTTTCATCTGGCGCAGGCCGTCGATGACGCCAAAGTCGATATAGCGGCGAAACACAAAGGGGCGCAGCATTTCGGCGAGCTCCACAGCGTGCTCGCACTGGGGCCCCAGTACCCGCGCCTTGACCATGGCGTAGCGCTCCCAGTTGCGGCCGTGATGCTGGTAGTAATCCTCCATGGCGGCGAAGGAGATGGCGAGCGGCCCCGCATCGCCAAAGGGGCGCAGTCGCATATCGACCCGGAACACCTGACCATCCTGCGTGGGCTGGTGGAGGGCGTTGATGATGCGCTGGCCCAGCTTGATGAAGAATTGCTGGTTGGCGAGCTCGCGTCGCCCGCCAACCGTGTAGCCGTTCTCGGGGAAGGTGAAGATAAGGTCGATATCCGAGGAGAAGTTGAGCTCGCCGCCCCCGAGCTTACCCATGCCGAGGATCAGTAGCGGTTGCGGATTACCGTTGCCATCCATCGGGGTGCCCAGCTCGC
This sequence comes from Aeromonas sp. R4-1, assembly GCF_040908325.1. NCBI lineage: Bacteria > Pseudomonadati > Pseudomonadota > Gammaproteobacteria > Aeromonadales > Aeromonadaceae > Aeromonas > Aeromonas sp. R4-1. The sequence goes on along the minus strand of NZ_JBFODM010000051.1, from coordinate 40,814 downwards.
TGCACTGTTTGGCGTAGAGCCAGTCGCGAGCGGAGCAGATGAGGGCATCCGCCAGTTTGGTGAGGTGGATAAAGCTCTCTTCCACCGCCGCATGGCCCAGCAGCTCGCGCCAGGCGATCACCAGCATGCGGCTGCGGCGGAACTGGCGCAGGATACGCTTGAGCGCCTCTTCATCGCTTACCTCGGCGAGCAGGGCGGTCAGATCGCGCTGGTAGGCGGGCCAGCGTTCGGCCTGATCCAGTTCTCCGGAGGCGAGCAGTTCGGTCAGCAACTCGGGCTGTTTGAAGAGGGAGTCGGCGACAAAATCGGAGAGCCCAAGCAGGGTCAGCAGGGGCTGGCGAACGGGCTCGGGCTGGTTGCCATAGTCGGGGGCCAGTTCGATCAGCCGTTGCCACTGGCGCTCGGCCTGTTCTTGCAGCAAGGGGGAGAGGGCGGAGAAAGAGGGAGAATGCTGGGCCACGGTTGCCGTCCTTGTGGTTCACGACAGCGGGTTAACGACACGGGGTTAACAACGCTGCCGGTTCAAAATGGTGGTTGCCAATCTAGCACTGTCAGGCCCCCGCGTCACAGCGCAGGGGCGAGAAGCATGATCCAGAAAGGAAAATGGGTTGCTGGTGGGGATATGAAGAAAGGCCCCGCAGGGCCTTGCTGTCTATGCGCTGTGGTCACGCCAGCTTGAAGGACTGGATCTGGCTGTCGAGCTCCTTGCTGTGCTGCTCGACCAGCTCGGAGGCCTCTTGCAGTTCACGCAGCACCACGACGGAGCCTTCGGCGATCTGTTTGACCTGTTCCAGATTACCGCGCATCTCTTCGGCGACCGAGCTCTGCTGCTCGGAGGCGGCGGCGATGTGGCGGTTCATGTCGGCGACACCCTGTACCCGCTGCACTATGGTGGCGAGCTGGGTACCGGCCTGGGTCACCTGTTCCACCCCCTTGTCGGCCTGCTGTACGCTTTGGGCCATCAGTTCGCCAGCTTGGTGGGCATTGCCCTGCAGCTGTTCGATCATCTTCTGGATCTCGACGGTGGCGGCCTGAGCCCGGTTGGCCAGCTCACGCACTTCGGAGGCCACCACGGCAAAGCCACGACCCGCTTCACCGGCGCGAGCCGCTTCGATGGCGGCGTTCAGTGCCAGCAGGTTGGTCTGTTCCGAGATGCCGCGAATGGTGTCGACTACCGAGCCAATGCGCTCGACCCCCTGCTCCACCTCGTTGACCACGGTGGCGGAGCGCTGGATGTTGCCGGAGAGGGTGTCTATGGTGCTGACGGTGTCGGCGACGCAGCGGCTCCCCTCTTCCGCCAGCTGGCTGGTTTCGGCGGTGGCGTGAGAGGCCTGATCCGCATGGGCGGCCACTTCGCGAATGGCGCCGACCATCTGGCTCATGGCGCTGGCCAGCTGTTCGATCTGGGTGAACTCTTCGTTGATCGCTTCGTTGGCCTCTTCCATGCAAAGGGTCACCTGGGAGGCGATGTCGTTGAGCTCCTTGCAGGCGGCGCGCTGGTTGCCAAACACCTCTTTGAGGTTCTCCTGCGAGTGGGAGACCGCCTTGGCGATGTCACCGAATTCGTCACGAGACTTGAGCAGTACCTTGTGGCTGAGGTCCCGCTTGGCGAAGCGCTCCAGCAGGCCCACCAGATAGTGCACCTGCTTGACCATCAGGCGGGAGCCGGTGAGCAGCAGGATCACGAACAGCAGCCCCATGATGGCGGTCTCCATCAGACCGGTCCAGAGCAGGCGATTGGAGATCGCATCCGCCTTGGCGGGATCGAGCCCTTCGCTGAGCAGGGTCGCTTCCAGATTGTTGGCGTCAAACCAGAGTTTTGTCAGTAGCAGGAGGGTACTGAACACCATCAGCAGCACCACTTTGGGTACCAACCGGATGTTGCTCATTCTTTTCTCCAGCAGGTTCAGCTGCATTGTCATTCTCCTTTTAAAAGCCGTTTTTTCCTTTGCCCTCAGGACTATCGGCATTATCTTCTCTTTTATTAATTTGCACTGTGCTTAAAGTTGGAAAATGTATGCGACATCACTTAACTCATCTGCGGGCGATGGATCTGCTGATGGCATTTTTGTCGATTATCTCGGTTGTGCTGGTGACGGCCCGCTGGTGGGGCCATGAGAGCCTGACACCACAGACTCTGCAGCTCTTCTATGACCTCGACAGTCTGATCTGCTACTTCTTCCTCGCGCACTTTGCTTATGGCTGGATCCGGGCCTCTGATCGCAAGGCCTATTTCAAGGCCAACTGGATCTATCTGCCGGGTAGCCTGCCGATGGCGGAGCAGCTGCGCTGGGCGCGGTTGATCCAGCTGTGGCGGGTCTATCAGCTGTTCAAGGAGCACCCGGATCTCTGGGCCATGTTCCGTCGCGAGCGCAACGAGACCACCCTCTCCGGCATCCTGTTTCTGTTCTTCCTGCTGCTGGGGGTGGGCTCCGGCGTCATGTACTGGATTGAGTCAGGCCAGCCCGGCAGCCAGATTGAGACACCCTATGACGCGTTCTGGTGGACGCTGGTGACCCTCTCGACAGTGGGTTACGGGGATCTGGTGCCCAAGACAGAGGAGGGGCGGTTTGTCGCCAGCCTGCTGATCCTGTTCGGGGTCGGTCTGTTCGGTGCCATCAGCGGTTTCATGGCCAGCCTGTTTTTGCAGCCCAACAAGGGGGATGGCGAGACCGACAAGTGGCGTCATCACTACAACAACCAGCAAGAGGAGCTGCTGCGGGAGATCCGCGCCCTGCGCAGCGAGGTGCAGGAGCTGAAAAACAAGTGAGGCCGCGGACGGGCAAGTTGCGAGGTGACTCGCAACTCTGCGCTCTTTAATCCGGGGGAGGTGCTTTTTCTTTGCTTGTCCTTTAACCTGCTGGCGGCTTAACATTCAACCTCTTGTCCAAACCTGAAAAAGAGAATCGATCGACCATGCGCGCCCTTCTCGGGATTTTGATCTGCTTGTGTGCCCAACAGGCACTGGCCGATACCCGTTATGTTTCAGACAACATCTTTACCTATATCCACAATGGCCCGGGTACCCAGTACCGGATCCTTGGCAGCGTCAAGGCTGGTGAACCGCTGGAGGTAAAGGCGGTGAACAGCGAGGCCGGTTTCACCCAGGTGGTGGACGGTCGTGGCCGCGAGGGGTGGATCAAAAACAGCGAACTGCAGAGCCAGATCAGCCTGCGCGAGCGCCTGCCCCAGGTGGAAAAAGAGCGCGATGAGCTTAAAGATCGCCTGCAGAACCTTAACGGTGACAACGAGAAACGCTTCACCGAGAAGGATGGCCAGATCGCTGCCCAGAGCAAGGAGATCGCCGCCCTCAAGGCCCAGCTGGTCAGTCAGGGTGAGGAGATGAGCAATCTCAAAGAGCAGAATGATGCCCTGACCCAGAGCTACGACAACCAGGAGCACGACATGCAGATGGACTGGTTTATCCGTGGTGGTGCCATGGTGGGTGCCGGTATCCTGCTCGGCATCCTGCTGCCGATGCTGCCCCGTCGTCGCAGCCGCGGCGATCGCTGGATGAACTGACAGCATCTGGCTGAATGAATTGCTGAGAAGGGTCGCCGTGGCGGCCCTTCTTTTTTTTTGGGCGCATTGGGCGGAATGCGTGACTGCTTTGCGATAGAGCGGCGGCAGATCGTATACAAAATGAAGTCAGATGACCCTCACGCTTGCTGGCGTATTGGCTTCAAAAGGGAATTCATGGGGGGAATGAGCGATCTTTGTTAAGAGTGGCAACAAATTCATTTCATATAGGGTGCAACATTGTATACATTATCGGCGTTTCGGCGGCGCGTCCGCCTTTGTCGATATCAGCCCTAGGGCGTACAGGAAGACCCCATATGTTCAAAGCTACTCAAGTGCTTGCCGCTGACTATATCCCCTCCGATCTGGCCGCCCTGCGCGAAGCCATCACCCAGAACTATGTGGTGGATGAAAATGCCTATCTGGCCGAACTGTCGGCCATGCTGCCGGGGGATGGCGCCTCGCTGGAGCAGGTGACCCAGCGTGCCCGTACCCTGGTGACCAAGGTGCGCAAGGAGAGCGGCTCCGGTGACGGTATCGACGCCTTCCTGCAGGAGTACAGCCTGGATACCCAGGAGGGGATCATCCTGATGTGTCTGGCCGAGGCGCTGCTGCGCATTCCCGATGCCGAGACCGCCGACGCCCTGATCAAGGACAAGCTCTCCGGCGCCAACTGGTCATCCCATTTCCGCAAGAGCGACTCTACTCTGGTCAACGCCTCCACCTGGGGGCTGATGCTGACCGGCAAGATCATCAAGCTCGACAAAAAGCTCGACGGCAACCCGGCCAACCTGCTGGGGCGCATGGTCAACAAGCTGGGGGAGCCGGTGGTGCGATCCGCCATGTATGCCGCCATGAAGATCATGGGCAAGCAGTTCGTGCTGGGGCGCGACATGAAGGAGGCCCTCAAGGCGAGCCGCAAATCCCGCGAGCTGGGCTACACCCACACCTACGACATGCTGGGTGAGTCGGCGCTGACCATGCAGGATGCCGACAAGTATCTGGCCGATTACCGCAACGCCATCGAGGCGGTGGGCAATGAACGCATTAGCGACGGCGGCCCGGCCCCCTCCATCTCCATCAAGCTCTCGGCACTGCATCCGCGCTATGACGTGGCCAACCGCGCGCGGGTGCTTGGCGAGATGTGCGAGCGACTGGTGGGGCTGGTGCGTCTCGCCCGCGACAAGGATGTGGCCATCAGCATCGATGCCGAAGAGATGGACCGCCTCGAGCTGTCGCTGGATCTGTTCGAGCAGCTGTACCGCTCCGACGCCAACCGTGGTTGGGGCAAACTCGGCATGGTGGTGCAGGCCTACTCCAAGCGCGCCCTGCCGGTACTCTGCTGGCTCACCGAACTGGCCCGCGAGCAGGGTGACCTCATTCCGGTTCGCTTGGTAAAAGGCGCCTACTGGGACAGCGAACTGAAATATGCCCAGCAGGCGGGCCTGCCCGGCTACCCGCTGTTTACCCGCAAGGCGGGTACCGATATCTCCTACCTCGCCTGCGCCCGCTACCTGCTGAGCGAGCCGACCCGCGGCTTTATCGCTCCCCAGTTTGCCACCCACAACGCCAATACCGTGGTCAGCATTCTGGAGATGGCTGGCGATCGCCAGTTTGAATTCCAGCGTCTGCACGGTATGGGGGAGGAGCTGCACAACGCCGTGCTAAACGACAATCCCGGCCTGCACTGCCGCATCTATGCGCCGGTCGGCGCGCACAAGGATCTGCTGCCCTATCTGGTGCGCCGCCTGCTGGAGAACGGGGCCAACACCTCCTTCGTTCACAAGCTGGTGGATCCCAATACCCCGGTGGACTCGCTGGCCGAGCACCCGCTGCGCACCCTCAAGCGCTACTCCGGCTTTGCCAACGACCGCATTCCCCAACCGGTGAACCTGTTCAGCGACCGCAAGAACTCCAGCGGCGTCAACATGAACATTCTCTCCATCCAGCGTCCCTTCTTCGCCCGCTTGAAAGAGCTGGAGAGCAAGCAGTGGCTGGCAGGGCCCATCGTCGATGGTGAGACCCTCAAGCGCAGCGAAGCCCGCATCGTGCTGAGCCCGCAGGATGTGAGCCTCACCGTCGGCAAGATCCACTGGGCTGACGAGCAGGCGGTGGAGCAGGCCTTGGCATCTGCTCACGCTGCCTTCCCGCGCTGGCGTGAAACCCCGGTGAGCGAGCGGGCCGCCGCGCTGGAGAAGCTGGCGTATCTGCTGGAAGCGAACCGCGAGCAGTTTGTCTCCCTCTGTACCCGCGAAGCGGGCAAGCTGCTGCAAGATGGCATCGACGAGGTGCGTGAAGCGGTCGATTTCTGCCGCTACTACGCGGTGCAGGCCCGCAGCCTGATGGGGCAGGCGACCCTGCTGCCCGGTTATACCGGCGAGCAGAACGAGCTGTTCCTGCAGGGGCGCGGGGTGTTTGTCTGCATCAGCCCGTGGAACTTCCCGCTGGCGATCTTTCTCGGCCAAATCGCCGCTGCGCTGGCCACCGGCAATACCGTCATCGCCAAGCCTGCCGAGCAGACCGGTCTTATCGCCCATCTGGCTGTGACGCTGGCCCATCAGGCCGGTATTCCGGGTGACGTGCTGCAACTGCTGCCCGGTGACGGTGCCACCGTCGGTGCCAAGTTGACAGCGGATCCGCGCATCGGCGGCGTCTGCTTCACCGGCTCCACCGAGACCGCCAAGCTGATCAATATGACCCTGGCCCAGCGCGATGGCGCCATTCTGCCGCTTATCGCCGAGACCGGTGGCCAGAACGCCATGATCGTCGACTCCACCGCCCTGCCGGAGCAGGTGGTACGCGACGTGGTGAGCGCCGCCTTCCAGAGCGCCGGTCAGCGCTGCTCGGCCCTGCGTGTGCTCTACCTGCAGGAGGAGATCGCCGAGCGGGTGCTGGAGATCCTCACCGGCGCCATGCAGGAGCTCAAAGTGGGCAACCCGGCCGAGCATAATACCGACGTCGGCCCGGTGATCGATGCCGATGCCAAGGCCGGTCTCGATGCCCACCTCGCCTACATGATCCCTCGTGCTCGCCTGATCGCGCAGGCGCCGATGCCAGCCGCGACCATGGAGGGACACTTCGTCCAGCCGACCGCGCTGGAGATTGGCTCCATCCGCGAGCTGGTGAAGGAGCAGTTCGGCCCCATCCTGCACGTGGTGCGCTACGCCACCCGGGATCTGGACAAGGTGATCAGCGACATCAACGGCACTGGTTACGGCCTGACGCTGGGGATCCACAGCCGCAACGAATCCCACGCGGAGGAGCTGGCGAGCCGCATCAACGTGGGCAACGTCTACATCAACCGCAACCAGATCGGCGCCATGGTCGGGGTGCAGCCGTTCGGCGGCCAGGGGCTCTCCGGCACCGGCCCCAAGGCGGGTGGCCCCCACTACCTGAGCCGCTTCGTCACCGAAAAAACTCGCACCATCAACACCACTGCAGTGGGCGGCAACGCCTCCCTGCTGGCGATGGGCGATGCCTGATCCGCGTCGATAGAGGCCGGATACGGGATACCGGATAACAACGGGCCGCCTTCGGGCGGCCTCTTTATTTGCACCATCCGTTTTTTACGAATGGGACAATCGGCCACGGCGGGGTCGTCAGCGACCCGTGCCGGTCGTAAGATGGGAGCCATTCGTGCGGCGTTTGCCCCTTGGTCGGCCAGCCGTGGTCAGGGTTTTGTTTTAACGAGAGTGTTTATCTGATGTCATTAACCGAACAAGCCCGCTGGTTCGTGCTGGGGGGCGATCATCTGGTACTGCTCGATCAGCAGGGAGAGGTGCCACAAGGAAGTAAAGCGTGCCTGCCCACAGCGCTGGCTGACGCCCATTTCGAGCGTTTCGACGAGTGGCAGGGGCTGCCCTGCTATCTGCTGGATCTGGGGGCTGAGGCCGCCACGACTATGATGGCCCCCCTGCGCCAGCTGATGGTGGCGGGGGACGAGGAGGGCTTTCGTCTCGCCGGCCGTGCCTGGCAGCTCGCCACTTTCCGCCGGACCCACCGTTTCTGCGGCGAGTGCGGCGCCCCCATGACCCCGAAGGCGGGGGAGTGGGCGCAGGTGTGCCACCACGGCCATACAGTCTATCCGCGCATCTCCCCCTGCATTATCGTAGCGGTACGCAAGGGGCCGGAGATCCTGCTGGCAGCCCATCGCCGTCACTATCAGGCGGACGATCCCATGTATACCGTGCTGGCCGGCTTCGTGGAGGCGGGAGAGAACCTTGAGCAGTGCGTGGCACGGGAGGTGTTCGAGGAGAGCGGCATCCGGGTGCGCAATGTGCGCTATGTGGCGAGCCAGCCCTGGCCCTTCCCCCACAGCCTGATGATGGGCTTTACCGCCGACTACGAGAGCGGCGAGATCAAGGTGCAGGATGACGAACTGGTGGCCGCCGCTTTCTTTGCCGCCGACCGGCTGCCGCGTTTGCCGCCCCACGGCACCATTGCCAGGCGGCTGATCGAGTTGTCACTGGCTGGCGAGGGGTAACGAGGCGCTTATCTTTTCGCCAATCTTTTTGCACTTCTTGTTACAAGCGGGGCGGTCAGGTTTGCGCCCCTTCACATCTTTGCAACCGCGCGTCCATTTGCCACGTTTTGGGCAGTCCGATCCGGTGGGCAAAGTGGTATTATGGCCGCCATTTTATGCGTGATACGAACTCAGGAACTGGGATGAAAGAGCTGAAGAACGATCGATACCTGCGCGCCCTGCTGCGTCAGGACGTGGACATGACCCCGGTATGGATGATGCGCCAGGCAGGGCGCTATCTGCCGGAATACAAGGCGACTCGCGCCCAGGCGGGGGATTTCATGTCTCTGTGCCGCAATGCCGAGCTGGCCTGTGAAGTCACCCTGCAGCCGCTGCGCCGCTACCCGCTCGATGCCGCCATCCTCTTCTCCGACATCCTCACCGTGCCCGATGCCATGGGGCTGGGTCTCTACTTCGAGCAGGGTGAAGGCCCGCGCTTCGAGCGTCCGATCACCTCCATGGCCGATGTGCAGGCGCTGCCGATCCCGGATCCGGAAGATGAGCTGGGCTACGTGATGAACGCGGTGCGCACCATCCGCCGCGAGCTGAAGGGCGAAGTGCCGCTCATCGGCTTCTCCGGCAGCCCATGGACCTTGGCCACCTACATGGTGGAGGGGGGCAGCTCCAAGGCGTTCACCAAGATCAAGCAGATGATGTACGCAGAGCCGCAAACCCTGCACCTGCTGCTCGACAAGTTGGCCGACAGCGTGATTGCTTACCTCAACGCCCAGATCAAGGCGGGTGCGCAGGCTGTCATGGTGTTCGACACCTGGGGCGGCGTGCTCACCCCGCGCGACTACCGCGATTTCTCCCTGCAGTACATGCATAAGATTGTTGATGGCCTGATCCGCGAGCACGACGGTCGCCGTGTGCCGGTCACCCTGTTCACCAAGAACGGTGGTCAGTGGTTGGAGCAGATCGCTGCCACCGGTTGCGATGCGCTGGGTCTGGACTGGACCACCGACATCGCCGACGCCAAGCGTCGGGTCGGCGACAAGGTGGCGCTGCAGGGCAACATGGATCCCTCCATGCTCTACGCCACCCCGGCTCGCATCCGTGAAGAGGTTGCCTCCATTCTGGCCGGTTTCGGTCATGGCAATGGTCACGTATTCAACCTCGGCCACGGCATCCATCAGGATGTGAACCCGGAACATGCCGGTGTGTTCGTCAACGCGGTACACGAGCTCTCCGCCCAGTACCATGGTCGCTAAGGCCGGGGCGAGAGAAGAAGAGTGTGTTTGAAATCCGGGGCCGTCAGGCCCCGTTTTACATTGAAAAAGGCGCCGTGACGACGAGAGCGTGGCGGCCGTGCAGGAGGCAAGATGAGCAGCAAGTCACTGGATTGGGGTATCGATCTTGGTGGTACCAAGTGTGAATGCGTGGTGCTGGATGGCGACGAGGTGCTGCTGCGCCACCGCATCCCCACCGAGCGGGCGGGCGGTTATGAGCACATGATCGGCCAGATCGCCAAACTGGTAGCTGAGTGTGCCGAGAAGATTGGCCAGCGCCCGACCGTCATCGGCATGGGCACGCCGGGGGCGCGGGATCCGCAGACCGGCCTGATGAAGAACTGCAACACCACCGAGCTCAACGGCAAGCCGTTCAAGGAGGATCTGGAGCGCAAGCTGGGCGTGCCGGTGCTGATCGCCAACGACGCCAACTGCTTCGCGCTGGCAGAAACCCATCTCGGTGCAGTGCGCCAGCACCATCCCGATGCGAAAGTGGTGTTCGGCATCATCATGGGCACCGGGGTCGGCTCCGGCATCGTCATCAACGGCCAGATCCTCAACGGCCACCACGGCATCGCCGGTGAGTGGGGCCACAACGTGCTTTCCCCTGATGGCCCCGAGTGCTACTGCGGCAAGCGTGGCTGCGTCGAGACCCTGATCAGCGGTCCGGCGCTGGAGGCCTGGTACGAAGCGAAGGCCAAGCGCCACCTCTCGCTCGCCCAAATCGCGGCCGCCACGGCTCACGATCATGTGGCCAAGCTCACCATCGACCGACTGCATCTGCTGTTTGGTCAGGCGCTGGCCAACGTGGTCAATATTCTCGACCCGGATGTGATCGTCATCGGTGGTGGGGTGGGCAATGTGCAGACCCTCTACAGCGCCGGACGGCAGACAATTTTGCCCTTCCTCTTTAATCCCCGTTTCAGTGCCCCCATTATTGCTCCTGCCCTTGGTGACAGTGCCGGGGTATTCGGGGCCGCACTGCTGGCCCGCGGTGAATTCAAGGAGGCCCTGCTGTCGTAGCTGGGGCTCCCGGGCGGCCGGTGTGCCGCCCTGTTGCAGGTTCAAGGAAACGGATTCTCGATGATCAAGATTGCCATCAATGGTTACGGGCGGATCGGTCGCAACGTGTTGCGAGCCCTCTATGAAAGCGGGCGCGACAAGACCATCAAGATCGTCGCCATCAACGAGCTGGCGGCCCCCGAGGCCATGGTGCACCTGACCCGTTACGATACCAGTCACGGTCGCTTCCACCATCCGGTGCAACTGGCGGGCAACAGCATGCTGGTGGGGGAGGATCTCATCTCCCTTTTTGCCGAGCGGGATCCGTCAAAGCTGCCGTGGCGGGCGCTGGGGGTGGATGTGGTGCTCGATTGCACCGGGGTGTTTGGCTCGCGGGCCGATGCCGAGCGGCATCTGGCTGCGGGGGCGGGCAAGGTGCTCTTCTCCCACCCGGCGGATGCGGATGTGGATGCCACCGTGGTCTACGGGGTCAACCATCATACCCTCACCGGAGCGGAGCGGATTGTCTCCAACGCCTCCTGTACCACCAACTGCGTGGTGCCGGTGATTGAAACATTGCATCGAGAATTCGAGATAAATTGTGGTACTATTACGACAATTCATTCGGCCATGCATGATCAGCAAGTCATCGATGCCTACCACAGTGACTTGCGCCGAACCCGCGCTGCCAGTCAGTCCATCATTCCGGTGGATACCAAGCTGGCAAAGGGGCTAGAGCGTATCCTGCCCCACTTCGCCGGCAAGTTCGAGGCGATTGCGGTGCGGGTGCCGACCATCAATGTAACAGCGATGGATCTCAGTATTACTGTTCGTAAAAAAGTGACAGTTACTGACGTAAATCAAGCCCTGCAACGGGCATCCAGAGGTACATTACACGGTATTCTGGATTACACGGAAGAACCTCTGGTCTCCGTAGACTTCAATCATGATGCACACTCCTGCATCATTGATGGTACCCAGACCCGGGTTAGCGATGCCAACCTCGTCAAGATGTTGATGTGGTGCGATAACGAATGGGGCTTCGCAAACCGGATGCTGGATACCACCCGGGCCATGATGGCCGCAGGCTGAGCCTGCCCCGGGCGAAAGGTTACTGTTTTTAACATTACCTGGAAAATATAGAGGACTGAATATGTCTGTTATCAAGATGACTGACCTGGATCTGGCGGGTAAACGCGTTCTGATCCGTGCTGACCTGAACGTACCGGTAAAAGACGGCAAGGTCACCTCCGATGCACGTATCGTTGCGACTCTGCCGACCATCAAGCTGGCTCTGGAAAAGGGCGCCAAGCTGATGATCACCTCCCACCTGGGTCGTCCGACCGAGGGTGAATACAACGAAGAATTCTCCCTGGCTCCGGTTGTCAACTATCTGAAAGACGCTCTGTCCTGCCCGGTTCGCCTGGCCAAGGATTACCTGGATGGCGTAGAAGTCGCTGCCGGTGAGCTGGTTGTGCTGGAAAACTGCCGCTTCAACAAAGGCGAGAAGAAGAACACCGAAGAGCTGGCCAAAAAATACGCCGCCCTGTGTGACGTCTTTGTAATGGATGCGTTCGGTACTGCTCACCGCGCCGAAGGTTCCACCTACGGTGTTGCACAGTTCGCTCCGGTCGCCTGTGCCGGTCCGCTGCTGGCGGGTGAACTGGAAGCGCTGGGCAAAGCCATGCTGAAGCCCGAGCGCCCGATGGTTGCCATCGTTGGCGGCTCCAAGGTCTCCACCAAGCTGACCGTTCTGGAGTCCCTCTCCAAGATCGCTGACCAGCTGGTTGTCGGTGGTGGCATCGCCAACACCTTCATCGCTGCTGCCGGTCACAACGTCGGCAAGTCCCTGTGCGAGCACGACCTGATCGACACCGCCAAGAAACTGGCTGCCGAGACCAACATTCCTGTGACCACCGACGTGGTTGTAGGTGCCGAGTTCTCCGAGTCCACTCCGGCGACCATCAAGTCCGTCTCTGACGTGACCGACGGCGACATGATCTTCGACATCGGCCCGGATTCTGCCAAGGCCCTGGCTGACATCATCATGAACGCCAAGACCATCCTGTGGAACGGCCCGGTTGGTGTATTCGAGTTCGACCAGTTTGCTGAAGGCACCAAGGTTATCGCTGAAGCCATCGCTGCTTCTCCGGCCTTCTCCATCGCTGGCGGTGGTGACACCCTGGCTGCTATCGACAAGTTCGGCATCGCTGACAAAGTCTCCTACATCTCCACTGGCGGCGGCGCCTTCCTGGAGTTCGTAGAAGGTAAGGTACTGCCGGCTGTTGCGATTCTGGAACAGCGCGCCAAAGCCTAATTGACCCGGAACGGGGGGCAAAAGCCTCCCGTTTCGTTTATCATGTGCCCGCTGTGCCGGTTCATGATGAACCCCCATTTTTTATTAACGGCATACGAGACAGGACGATTAAACATGTCTAAGAAAATTTTCGACTTCGTAAAACCCGGCGTGATCACTGGTGATGACGTTCAGAAAGTGTTCGCCATCGCTAAAGAGAACGGCTTTGCTCTGCCGGCCGTAAACTGCGTTGGTACCGACTCCGTTAACGCCGTACTGGAAGCTGCCGCCAAGGTTAAAGCGCCGGTTATCGTTCAGTTCTCCAACGGTGGTGCCGTGTTCACCGCCGGTAAGGGTCTGAAGCTGGAAGGTCAGAAAGCTGCCATCCTGGGTGCCATCTCTGGTGCCAAGCACGTTCACGCTGTTGCCGAAGCCTACGGCGTGCCGGTAATCCTGCACACCGACCACGCTGCCAAGAAGCTGCTGCCGTGGATCGACGGTCTGCTGGAAGCGGGCGAGAAGCACTTTGCTGAAACCGGCAAGCCGCTGTTCTCCTCCCACATGCTGGATCTGTCCGAAGAGTCTCTGGAAGAGAACATCGACATCTGCTGCGAGTACCTGACCCGCATGGCCAAGATGAACATGACTCTGGAGCTGGAACTGGGTTGCACCGGTGGCGAAGAAGACGGCGTCGACAACAGCCACATGGATCAGTCCGCTCTGTACACCCAGCCGGAAGATGTTGCCTACGCTTACGAGCGTCTGTCCAAGATCAGCCCGCGTTTCACCATCGCTGCCTCCTTCGGTAACGTACACGGTGTATACAAGCCGGGTAACGTCAAGCTGACCCCGTCCATCCTGGACGCTTCCCAGAAGTACGTTTCCGAGAAGTTCGGCGTTCCAGCCAAGTCTCTGGACTTCGTATTCCACGGTGGTTCAGGTTCCACTCTGGAAGAGATCCGCGAGTCCATCTCCTACGGCGTAGTGAAGATGAACATCGACACCGACACCCAGTGGGCAACCTGGGAAGGTCTGCTGAACTTCTACAAGAAGAACGAAGCTTACCTGCAAGGCCAGCTGGGCAACCCGGAAGGCGCCGACAAGCCGAACAAGAAGTACTACGATCCGCGCGTATGGCTGCGTGAAGGTCAGACTTCCATGATCGCTCGTCTGGAGAAAGCATTCTCCGACCTGAACGCCATCGACGTACTGTAATTCGTTACAGCACCTTGATTGCATGAAAAGGCGCCCTTCGGGGCGCCTTTTGCATTTCTGTGATCCGCACCGGTTGGTGAGTGGAGGAGGAACTGGGTATTATCGAAACAACTTTGCTTATTTTATTAAACAATTTGCAACCAAGGCAGGATGCTGAGTATGCAGGCAGGAAAGCACAACGGATATCAGGAGCACGTCGCCTCCTACTACGCGGCCACCCGCAATGACTCGCAACAGTGGCCCGAGCTGGAGGGGGAGCACAAGGCTGACGTCTGCATCATCGGCGGCGGTTTTACCGGTCTCAATACCGCCATCAATCTGGCTGAGGCCGGTTACAAGGTCGCCTTGCTGGAGGCCAACCGCATCGGCTGGGGCGCCTCCGGGCGCAACGGCGGTCAGCTTATTCGCGGTATCGGCCACGATACCAGCCAGTTTGCCCGCTGGATTGGTGAGGAGGGGGTGCGCGAGCTCGATCTGATGGGGTTGGAGGCGGTGCAACTGGTACGCGAGCGGGTCGAGCGTTTCAAGATCGAGTGCGATCTCACCTGGGGCTACTGCGATCTGGCCACCCGTCAGCGTCATCTGGCTGGCTTCGAGGAGGATCTCGACCATCTGGCGAGCCTCGGCTATGAGCACGAACTCAAGCTGGTACCGCGGGAAGATATCCATAGCGTGGTGGGATCGGATCGCTATATCGGCGGCCTTATCGACATGGGCTCCGGCCATCTCCATCCCCTCAATCTGGCGCTCGGCGAGGCGCGCGCCGCCGCCAGCCTCGGGGTCTCCCTGTTTGAACACTCCCGAGTGACCCATATCGACTATGGCAAGCAGGTCGAGGTGACCACGGCTCATGGCCGGGTTACCGCCGATTATCTGGTAATCAGTTGCAACGCCTATCTCAACGACCTCAATCCGGAGCTGGGGGGGCGGGTGCTGCCTGCCGGTTCCTACATCCTCGCCACCGAGGTGCTCGATCGCCGCTTGCGCCAGAGATTGCTGCCGCAAAACATGGCGGTGTGCGATCAGAATGTGGCGCTCGACTACTACCGCCTCTCTGCCGATGGCCGCCTGCTGTTTGGCGGCGCCTGCAACTACTCGGGAAGGGATCCCCGCGATATCAAGGCCTTTATGTTGCCCAAGCTGCTGCGAGTCTTCCCCGAGCTGGCTGGCACTGCCATCGAGTTTCAGTGGGGCGGCATGATAGGCATAGGGGCCAACCGGCTGCCGCAGATTGGCCGCTTGAAGGAATACCCAAACGTGCTATACGCCCAGGCCTATTCGGGTCACGGTCTCAACGCTACCCATATGGCGGGCAAGCTGGTGGCCGAGGCGATCCGCGGCGAGAGCCGGGGCTTCGATCTCTTTGCCAGCGTGCCCCATATCACCTTCCCCGGCGGCCCGGCGCTGCGCTCCCCGCTGCTGGCACTGGGAATGTTGTGGCACCGGATGAAGGATATCTTCTGACCCCCATTGTCAGCCTGTGCAGTGATGGCTGAACGTGGCCCCTTTTTGCCAACCCCTTGTTTATAGCGGGTTGGCACTATCGTTCCGCCTGATAGACCAAAAGATGCATTCGCGCCAATCCCTTCCGGTTGGCGCTATCTTTTAGGTGTGAGAGCGGTTATCTGCCAAGGGGACGAGGGTGTGTCTGCTTGCCGGAATACTTGCCGAGAAAGAGCTGAGGACGGGGAGAGGAGGGCCAAGATGGAGATAAATGTGGTCGCGTCAGGCGGGCTCAGCCCGCTGGCGCAACGGCAGGGTTCTCCCGCCGTGCAGGCACAGGGGCGGGCTGCGACTTCACCATCAACGGGCAGTGACAGCCTGGTGCGCGACCTTGGCGCTGTGCTGGATGAGCTGGGGCTGTCACCGCAAGGGGAGAGCAGCGGCGGTGGCACTGTTTCAATCAGAGATTCGCTGGAAGCGTTCATCAACACCATGATGGGCTCCCTGCAACAGCAGCAGGAGCAACAGTTGGCATTGCAGCAACAACAGCGGCAAGAGCAGGAACAGCGCAAACTCGCCATCGCCGACAGCAGCGAAAACCCGCTCAAGCGGGATCTAGAGCGCCTGCTGGAGACGCTGGAGCAACAGGGCGGACAGGAAAAAGAGAGCGAGCAAGGAGCCGAGCGTGAAGCGGTCAATCCCTTGCAGAGCCAGCTGACCAAGCTGCTGGAGAGCAGCGGTGCGGCAGAGAGAGGGGGCACCCTCAAGGAGGTGCTGTCAGGGTTGGCCAGCAAGCTGCCGAACGAACCTGCCGAGCGAAAAGGGTATCGGGTCGATACCCAGGTTTGAGCTGGTTGGCAACGGCAGGAGAGTCGTTGCAGAGCATAAGGGGCGGAAAGCGCTTCATTGGGCCGGTTCCGCCAGCCGCCAGCCCTGTTCGTCCTTCATCATCCACACCTCGGCCTCTTGTGGCAGCACCTGGCCCGCCTCGAACTCACCATATTTGCGCTCGAGCTCCATCAGCCCCATCTCCTGCTGGAAGGGGCCAACCCGGTCGTAGACCAGGTCCTCGTCGTGTAACACCTGCAACTGATCGAGCCCCTGCTTGAAGTGGAGCTGGTAACTCACCTTGACCAGATAGACCCCCTCCATCCGCTCCTCCTTGCCGAGGATGGTGAAGTCGCTGATATCGAACAGGTTGGCGTCTGTCTCGGCCAGCAGCTTGGCGGTGACCTGCTGGCGGATATCCTCTTCACCGGGCCCTGCACTGCAGCCATAAAGCCAGAGGGCTAGCAGGGGGATGAACCACTTTTTCATCAAAACTCCGGACGGGCGAGACAATCGAAGGGCAAATTCTGCCATGCTGCCGGTCATATACAAGGGATTGCCAGAAAAATCAGTGCGTAACGCATGAGGCGGCCCCTGCCTGTCGACAGGGGCACCGTTGGTCAGCGTAGCTGATCAAGTTTGCCCAGAAACTCGGCAGGCCCCATAAAACCGGTGACCCGCAGCCCTGTCAGCTCCTTGCCCTCGCGGTCGAAGAAGATGAGGGTCGGCAGTCCCAGCACATTGAGGCCGTTGAGCAGCTCGATATCGGTATCGTCGTTGGCGGTGACATCCGCCTGCAGCAGCACCATCTGGCCGAAGCGCTCCCTCACCGCGGGGTCGCTGAAGGTCTTGTGCTCGAACTCTTTGCAGGCGACGCACCAGTCCGCGTAGAGGTCGAGCAGCACCGGTTTGCCACGGGCGGCGGCCAGTTGCACCTTGAGATCATCCAGCGTCTTGACGCGGATAAACTGCGGTGCCGTTTGACCGGCATCCGCCGTGATGGCAGCAGGGGGGGCCGGTTGCAGCAGATCCTTGCCCACTACCACGGCGCTGATCATCGCCAGCAACAGTACGAAGCCGCGCACGCTTCTGGCCACCGAGTGGGGCTGGTGCTGGTTGTGGTGATAGAGATAGCCGCACAGCAGCAGCCCCCAGCCGAGCCAAGCGAGAGTAGCAATCTGATCGCTCCAGAGCCGTGACAGCAGCAGGATCGGCACTGCCAGCAGGGCAAAACCAAACAGCTGCTTGATCACATCCATCCAGGCGCCTGCTTTGGGCAGCAGCTTGCCACCCGAGGTGCCGAGCAGCAGCAGCGGCAGACCCATCCCCAGTGACAGCGCATAGAGGGCCGCCCCGCCGAGCCAGAGATCGCCGCTCTGGGCCACGTAGATCAGCGCCCCCGAGAGCGGCGCCGTGGTGCAGGGGGAGCAGACCAGCCCGGAGATCATCCCCATGATGGCGACCCCGACTACTGAGCCCCCCTGCTGGCGGTTGGAGAGACCGGAGAGCCGGGTTTGCAAACTGCTCGGCAGTTGCAGGGTGTAGAGTCCGAACATGGAGAGGGCTAGCAGCACGAACATCACCGAGAGGCCGATCAGCACATAGGGGTGTTGCAGCGCCGCCTGGAATTTCAGACCTGCCGAGGCCACTACCAGCCCAAGCAAGGTGTAGGTGACCGCCATCCCCTGCACATAGACCAGGGAGAGCAGGAAGGCGCGACCGGTGGAGAGGCGATGGCCGGCACCGGCGATGATGCCGGTCAGAATGGGATACATGGGGAAGACGCAGGGGGTGAAGGCGAGCCCCAGCCCCAGCGCGAAGAAGGCGACGATGCTGAGCCAGAACCCCTGATGTCCGAGGGCGGCGGCCAGCTGATCCTGCTGGCTAACCGGTGCGACGCTTTGTGCCGTTTCCGCAGTGGATGCTGTGGTTGCCGTGACCAGCGGGGCCACATCGATCAGCTTGTCGGTCGGCGGATAGCAGAGGCCGTCGGTGCAGCCCTGATAGCGCACCCGCAGGGTGGCATTTTCCCCCACCGCCTTTAGCGGCACCGCGATGCTCACCTGCTGGTAGTAGACCCGGGTCTTGCCGAAGAAGTCATCCTCGTGCTCGGTGCCTTCCGGCAGGGTCGGCTCGCTGAAGGTGAGGTTGTTCCCCTTGAAGCGCAGGCTATGGCGATAGAGGTAGTAGTCGTCGGCGATGTGGAGGGTCAGCAGCAGCTGATCGCCACGCTGTTCGCTCTCGATCTGAAAGGCCTCATCGACCTGCAAAAATTTGGGTTTGGCATTTGCTTCAATGCCCAGCGAGCTGAGCAGATCGGCGCCGCTGGCGTGGGCAGGGGAGCTGCCCACCGCTGTCGTCAACAGGGCACAGAGCAGCAACAGGGGAGAGAGCAAGCGGGTGAATGTCATTCGGTCTCCCCATTGAGCCAGTCGAGATAGGCGGGTAGTCCGGCACTCACCGGCAGGGCCAGCAGCTCGGGAACCTCATAGGGGTGATTGGTTTGAATACATGCCTGCAGCTCGGCAAAGAGTAGCTGGCGGGATTTGATGATGAGCTGGATCTCGGTGGCGCGCTCCACCTTGCCTTGCCAACGATAGACGGAGGTAATGCCCGGCAGTTGATTGATGCAGGCGGCCAGCCGCTGGTTCAGCAGCTGTTCGCAGAGAAGGTCGGCACTGGTTTGATCTGGGCAGGTGCAGAGCACCACAATGGCGTCGGTCATAAAGCGGATCTTCACCTCGTTGGGGTAAACCGGGCAGGCGCCCTTGCCGTCTCATCCCTGTCTGCGGATGAAGGTGAAAAAAGCGCCTGAAAATCAGCGGCTACTATACCCCAGAGCCGCTTCAAATAGCATCTGTAGCCATTTGTGAGCCAGCGCCAAAAATTTGTGGGGGGCATGAGATAGACGCTGTCATGGGGACAGGGCAGAATGAGCGGGCTTGTTCCCAATTGACGTAAGGAAATGTATGACCCAACAGAATGAGCAGCAGAGAAACCGCATGTTGAGCCTGCTGCGCGAAGGTGAGCGCCGCATGTTGGTTCAATTGGCTGGGCTGCTGCGCACCACCGCCGATGAAATCAATGCCGAGCTGGAGAAAGAGGAGCTGATGGCCACCCTGGAGCAGCCCATCACGGTGGAGTATCTCAACGGCGTGGTGCAGCACCATCTGTTCGAGCGCAAACACAAGGGAGATATGGCGGTTGCCCAGCAGATCCTGAGCGATTATCAGAGCGAGCTGGAAGCGCTGCAGGCCGCTCAGGCGCAGCCTGAAGAGGCTGTCGCAACTGACGAGAGCGGCGAAGAGCTCAAGGCCCAGGCCTGAGCGACGGGCAGGCCTGAATCCTTACCTCTGAATCAGCCGGCCTGCCAGCGCTGACCCCTCTTGCGGCTCCATCATGTCTGCCATGATGGGGCCGTGTCGTTTCTTCAGTTGCCTTCCCTTGTTGACCTTCACTTCTCGGTTTCAATCCAACTGATTCGTGCCTTAGCGCGCCTCTTGGGGCATGCCGTGCGGCACTTCGCGGGGGATGGGGAACACTTTGTCATAGCCCCAGTTGTAGACGAAGGCATAGATCAGATAGAAGACGACGAAGCCCAGATCCAGCACCAGCGCCTCCAGCATGCTGACGCTCAGCCACCAGGACATGACCGGCAGCGCGACGATCAGCAGACCGCCCTCAAAGCCGAAGGTATGCAGCACCCGTTGCCACAGGGTCTTGTGGGTATGGCCCTGATAGCGCAGCAGCAGCTTGTCGACCCCGATGTTGTAGATGTAGTTCCAGACGGTGGCCAGCACCGAGAAGAACAGTGCCAGCGGGCCCATATGGTTGAGCCCAACCCCGGTAACCCAGCTGGCCAGCGGGGCGGCAATCAGCAGGCCAATAAATTCAAAGCCAATGGCATGGCGCAGGCGATCGTTACGGGTACGCATAAGTCACTCTCTCAATCAGGTTCATTCACGAATTGCAGGTTAATCTATAGATATTTAGCGATAGATTCATGTTGGTATCCATCGCTAAAATAGATGGATGAGAGAGCTTGCCGGAGGGCCATAAGATGACGCCATCACTGGAACAACTGAGGATCTTGCTGGCGGCCGCCGAAACCGGCTCGTTTTCCGCTGCCGCCCGCAAGCTGGGCAAGGCGCAGTCGGTGGTGAGCAGCGCTATCGCCAATTTGGAGATCGATCTGGCGCTCACCCTGTTTGACCGCAGCGGCCGCTATCCGCAGTTGACGGAGGCGGGGGCCCGCATGGTGCAGGAGGCGGGGATCCTGCTGGCGCAGAGTGAACGGTTGCAATCCATTGCCGGGGAGCTGGCGGCCGGGGTGGAGACGCGGCTCACTCTGGCCATCGATGACGACTCCCACCTGCCCTGGCTCGGCACCCTGCTGGAGGAGTTCGCCACTCGTTACCCGACCGTGGAGCTGGAGCTGCTCTTCCCGCTGATGGAAGATGTGACCGAGATGCTGGTGACCGGTCGGGCCCAGCTCGGCATCAGCTATCAGAAGGTGCATCCCCAGCGGGAGATAGTCGCCCGTTCGCTGGGGGAGGTGACCATGCCGCTGGTGGTGTCACCGGATCATCCTCTGGCCCGCAAGCAGCCGCTGCGGGAGGTCGATCTGCAGGGGGCACGTCAGCTGATGGTGACCGGCCGACGGGAAGGGAGCGAGCGTCAGCGTTTTCGCATCTCGGCTCAGGTGTGGTGGGTCGAGGGGGATCTCGGGGTGCTGGAGCTGGTCAAGCGGGGCCTTGGCTGGTCCGCCATTCCGGAATTTCTGCTGCATCAACCGCTGAAGCGGGGCGAGGTTGTTGTGTTGGAGCCGGACTTTATCGCCAGCCACGCGCTGGCGCTGGAGTTGCAGTGGCATCGCGCCCGCCCGCTGGGGCAGGCGGGGCGCTGGCTGAAGGAGGCACTGCTGGCGCGCGTGCCTCGCTAGCCGACCTTACTCGGTCAGGGCGTAAGGCAGGGGTTGCAGGGTGAGGCGGGAGCCTTCGTCCTGCTTGAGGCGGAATTGGGCGTCAGCCTCGGTATCTTTCGGCAGTACGGCGGTGAGCCACACCTGCCCGGCCTGTTGCCAGGCGTTGAGCACCATGCCGCTGCGGCGCCAGTTGTCACCCAGTTGCAGCTCCAGGGTATCGCCGCTGGCAACCGGCTCGCCGGCAGTGCCCGCCAGCAGGAACAGGGCGCGGTTGTTGGCGCCGCGATACTTGGCGCGGGCCACCGTCTCCTGCCCCATGTAGCAGCCCTTGTTGAAGCTGATGCCGTCCAGTGCCTGCAGGTTGAGCATCTGCGGGATGAACTCCCCCTGATGCACCGCTTCCATGTGTGGCAGACCCGCCTTGATCTCGAGCCCCCACCAGAGTGACTCGTCACCTTGCGGCAGGGCGTCGGCTTGCTGATTGCTCACCAGCAGCCAGCGATCCTGCTCAATCTTCACCGCCATGCCGCCGTCGATAAGACCGCTCTGCTCAAGGCCGAACTGGGCAGTGATCCAGCCATCGCTGCCCGTACCGGCGATCCCGGTGGCGTGGCGTTCGTCTGCGGCGATCTCGACCTTGGAGAAGACGGCAAATTTCGTCAGCTCCGGCAGCTGACGCTCAAGTACCGAGGGGCTGGTCAGCAGCAGCAGACTGTCGTCGAGGCAGAGCAGGCGGAAATTGCTCCACAGCTTGCCCTTGGGATCACAGTGGCCACCCGGGGTCTGTTGCCCCGGTTGCAGGGCGTTGACATCACAGGTGACCTGACCTTGCAGATATTTGACGCGATCCTGGCCGCTGATACGGGTGATGGCCAGCTTGGTCAGGGAGAAGCGGGTCGGCTCGGCAGGAAAAACAGGTGGTTGCAGGCTCACGATGGTATTCCAGAGAGAAAGTATGTGAGCTGCATGGTAAAGACGTAACTAATGTTTGTCAGCCGGAAAATCCAGCTGGTACCATCCCCCGGTCTTTGTAAGGAGAGTGCCATGTTGAGCCCAGTTGAAAAATCCCGCCTGAAGTGGGCCTGCCGTCGCGGTATGCTCGAGCTGGATGTGATCTTTATGCCCTTTTTCGAACACGAGTTCGACTCCCTGAGCGAAGCCGATCAGCAGACCTTTATCCGCCTGCTGGCGAGCGACGATCCGGATCTGTTCAAATGGTGCATGGGTCATGGTGTTCCTGCCGATCCCGCATTTGCCGCCATGATCCCGATGATCCTGGAGCGCAATCAGGCGCGCCACGACCGCCAGGGGTAATACCGTGGAGCGGGTGATCATGAAGGTTCACCCCTCCCGCCATCAGCAATATTTGCTGGTGGCCCTCTTTCTGTTGCTGCTCTGGCCGGTGGCTGGCCTGATTGCCGGTTGGCAGTGGGCGCTGTTGCTGCCCGTCTGGCTGGTGGCGCTCTGGCTGAGCTGGCGTGCGCTTGCCGAGCCCCCGTTCGAGCTTGTCTGGGATGGTCAGTGGTTGCAGTGGCAAGGTCGCCGCTATCAGCTCGACAAGAAAAGCCGCATTCTGCCCGGTGTGCTCAGGCTGGCGCTTTGTTCCGAACTGCAAGAGAGTGGAGCTGTGTCGCCACGGCAACTGTGGCTCTTCTCCGATGCCCTTCCCCCCGAACATTACCGCCTGCTGGCGCGAGCCATCCACTTTCTGCCGTCCCGGCGCTGACGCCTGTTTTCCGTGATGACCATGCGCTGATTTATCGCGATAAGCCGCTGCCATGTGGTTGGTGGCACTATTTGCTGAAAAAACAGTGACCCCGCCGGGGCGGGGTCACTGATTGCTGCAACGCTTTACGGGAAGGGGGATTAATCCCGCTCCGGGGTCAGCACGGTCGGTTTGGAGTCCGGCAGCATATCCGGATAATCCAGGTTGTAGTGCAGGCCGCGCGACTCCTTGCGCTGCAGGGCGCAGTTGACGATAAGCTCGGCCACCTGCAGCAGGTTGCGCAGCTCCAGCAGGTTGTTGGAGACGCGGAAGTTGGCGTAGTACTCCTGCACCTCCTGCTTGAGCAGGTCGATGCGGCGCTTGGCGCGGGCCAGGCGTTTGTTGGTACGCACTATCCCCACGTAGTCCCACATCATCAACCGCAGTTCGTGCCAGTTGTGCTGGATCACCACCAGTTCGTCGGAATCTTCCACCTTGCTCTCGTCCCACACCGGCAGGCGCGGCGGCTCCACGCTCATCGGCAGCTTGGCCAGAATGTCGGCCCCCGCCTGATGGGCATAAACCACGCATTCCAGCAGGGAGTTGGAGGCCATGCGGTTGGCGCCGTGCAGACCGGTGTAGGTCACTTCACCGATGGCGTAGAGGCCGGGGATATCGGTCTGGCCGTTGTTGTCGATCATCACGCCGCCACAGGTGTAGTGGGCGGCAGGCACGATGGGCATCGGCTCCTTGGTGATGTCGATGCCGACCGCGAGGCAACGCTCATAAATGGTCGGGAAGTGCTTGATTATGAAATCGGCCGGTTTGTGGCTGATGTCCAGATACATGCAGTCCGCCCCGAGCCGCTTCATCTCGTGGTCGATGGCGCGGGCGACGATATCGCGCGGCGCCAGCTCGGCCCGCTCGTCAAACTCCGGCATAAAGCGGCTGCCGTCCGGGCGGCGCAGATAGGCCCCCTCGCCACGCAGCGCTTCGGTCAGCAGGAAGTTGGGGTCATCGGGGTGGAACAGGCTGGTGGGGTGGAACTGGTTGAACTCCAGGTTCGCCACCCGGCAACCGGCCCGCCATGCCATGGCGATGCCATCGCCAGAGCTCACATCCGGGTTGGAGGTGTACTGGTAGACCTTGGAGGCTCCGCCGGTGGCCAGTGCCACGAAACGGGCACGGATCACCTCGACCTGCTCGGCGTTGCGGTTCCAGACGTAGGCGCCCAGTACTTTGTTGCCCGGCAGGTTGAGCTTGCGGGTGGTGATGAGGTCGACCGCGTTGAAGCGCTCCATCAGCTGGATATTGGGGTGAGCGCGCACCTGATCGATCAGGGTGAGCTGCACCGCCTTGCCGGTGGCATCCGCCGCGTGGAAGATGCGGCGATGACTGTGGCCCCCTTCACGAGTCAGGTGGTACTGGGACTCGCCGTCGGCGTTCTCCTCCTGATCGAAGGGGACCCCTTGCTGAATGAGCCACTGGATGGATTCGCGGGCGTGGCGTGCGGTGAACTCGACCACTGCCGGGTCACACAACCCGGCGCCCGCGTTGAGCGTGTCGCTCACGTGGGATTCGATGCTGTCGGTTTCGTCGAAAACGGCAGCGATGCCTCCTTGCGCATAGAAAGTGGCCCCTTCACTGATGGGCCCCTTGCTCAGAACCAGGACTTTGGCGTGGTCTGCCAATCGCAACGCGAGGGACAAACCAGCGGCACCGCTGCCAATGATCAGTACATCGCAAAGGTATTCAACACTTGCTTTCATAAGTATCATTGGCCTGGATTAAGAACTGGCACCATGGTAGCCCAAGCGAGGGCGAGGATGCAGCCTGCATCACATTTTTTTCAATTGAAGCGAACTTTCTCTGATTCTCCCTGTCTGAACTTGTGCGCTTAGGAAGGGCCGGAAAAGAAAAACGATAACCTGATGGGGGTTTTACGGCTCTGATGAGCGACCAGAATCTACTGGACGAACAGCTGGTTGAACGGGTCCAGCGCGGCGATAAAGCAGCTTTCAACCTGTTGGTAAAAAAATACCAGCATAAGGTGGTCAACCTGGTTGCCAGGTATGTCAACAATCCCGGTGATGTGCCCGATGTGGCGCAAGAGGCCTTTATAAAAGCCTACCGTGCATTGCCGACATTCCGTGGCGAAAGTGCTTTTTACACCTGGTTGTACCGAATTGCCGTGAACACGGCGAAGAATTATCTCACCTCCCAGGGGCGCAGGCCGCCCAGCAGTGATGTGGAGGCTGACGAAGCGGAGTCTTATGGTGGTGGTGAAGCCTTGCAAGAGGTCTCAACCCCTGAAAACCTGGCGCTGACTGACGAGATCAAACGCACCGTGTTTTCAGCCATAGAGGCATTGCCGGAAGACCTGAGGACAGCTATCACCCTTCGCGAACTGGAAGGGCTGAGCTACGAAGAGATTGCCGAAATCATGGATTGCCCAGTGGGTACGGTCAGATCCCGTATCTTCCGGGCGAGGGAAGCAATCGATAAAAAGCTGCAACCTCTGATCGAGAATTAACTGGGGAAAGACGGGTTAACTTATGGCAAATAAAGAGCAAATCTCTGCCCTGATGGATGGTGACCTGAGTGACGCAGAGGTACTGAACGAGCTGGAGATGGACTCTGACTTGCAAGATACCTGGGGTCGTTACCACCTGATCGGCGATGCCATGCGGGGTGACCTGCCGGTCAATCTGCAACTGGATCTCAGTGACAGCATCATGGCTGCGCTGGAGGATGAGCCCACCATACTGGCACCCAAGCCGGTCGAGACGGCTCCCGTGCTGCAACCTGCCGTTGCACCGGTCAAGACAGATTCCAATGTGGTTCCGTTGTTCCGCCGTGTCGGTCAGCAGTTGGGTCAATATGCCATTGCGGCATCCGTGGCCGCTGCCGTTATCTTCGGGGTGCAGCAGTATCAGGGACAGGATGGCGTTCCGGCCAATCCGGTGCTCAATACCATTCCAATCGGTGGCAGTGCTGCACCTGTGAGTGTTCACTATCCGCAACAGGATGGCGCCCGTGCCCGTCAGCAAGGGCTGACCGAACAGCAGATGCAGGAGCAGCGGGAGCGGATCAACGCCTTCCTGCGTGACCACCAGTTGCAGCAGCGCCTGTTGCAAGACAGACAGCTCCAACAATAACGAATTGTCAGGGATACAAACGTGCGCCAGTCCAGCCGTATTTTGCTGGCCTCTCTCCTGCTGATCAGTGCCAAGGCCTCGGCCGACGATAAGTCGGCCGAGGCCTTGTTGCAGCAGATGCAGAGTGCCGTGCAGCAACAGAATTTCGAGTTGTCCATGGTCAAGGCCCGTCAGGGGCGTCTTGAACCGATCCGGATCAGCCATGCCGTGATCAACGGCAAGGAAGTGGCCCACCTCAGTTACCTCGACGGCAAGGCGATCGAGTATCTCCAGCGCCAGAACGAATACACCTTCTTTGAAAACAGCCACGATCCCTACACCCTGAAGGATGCCCGCTTCCCCGGTATCTGGTCGACGTTGGTGAAGATGCCGCTGGCGCAGGTGCTGGAGAGCTATGATCCTGTGCTGGCCGGCCGCAGCCGGGTCGCCGGTGTGGTGGCACAGGTGGTGAGGCTGGTGCCTAAAGAGGCCGATAAATATGGTTTCGTGCTCTGGATTGACGAGCAGAGCCACTTGCTGCTGCGGATCGACATGGTCGAGCGGGAAGGCAATCTGGTGGAGCAGGTACTTGGTGTCGAACTGGATCTGCAGAGCAAACCGGCCCCCTGGCTGGTGAAGCTGGCCAACAGCAAGCAGCCTCCGGCGCTGGCGCTGGAGGATGCTTATCCGGCGCCACAACAGCAGTTGAACTGGCAGATCACCTGGTTGCCCGATGGCTTCAAGGTGCTGTCGCAAGACCGGCACCAGCTGGTGACCACCAGTATGCCGGTGGATTACATGATGCTCTCCGACGGGCTGGTGGATCTCTCGGTCTACGTCTCCCGGGTCGATCCCAAGCAGGCGGTGCGCCAGCAGCTGATCCGCCAGGGGGCGACCTCGCTGGTGAGCTATGTCAACGAGGTGGGGGTCGAGATCACCGTGGTCGGCGAGGTGCCTGCCGAGACCGCCAAGCGCATCGCCGAGTCAGTCCAGCCGCTGGCCCGCAACGAAGCGGTGCAGTAACGGGGGATGCGGGGTTGTTCCCCGCTTGCCGAGCGTGGCGAGTCGTGGTCAGATCCCCTGATTGTGTGAACCCGAGGTGTTGCCTTGAATGAGATGAGTGAAGAGCTGGCGACCGTGGTGGCCATTGAGGGTGACCATGCTTGGGTGGAGTGCGAGCGTCGCTCCGCCTGCAGTGGTTGTCAGCAGCAATCCAACTGCGGTACCGGCACCGTGGCCAAGGCGTTTCCCCTGAAAGCTCCCCGCTTGCGGGTCAGGCTGACCGCCGAGGTGCGGGTTGGCCAGCAAGTGAGGCTCGGTATCCCGCAGGAGAGTCTGCTGCGCGGGGCTGCGCTGGTCTATGTGCTGCCGCTTTTCTGTCTGTTGGCCGGCGCCTTGCTGGGGCAGCTCTGGCTGGCACCGCTGCTCTCGGGCGGGGAGGGAATTACCATTCTCTGCTGCCTGCTGGGGGGCGTGCTGGGCTTTTTACTGGTTCGTTACTTTTCCAATCGCCTGGATCAGGGGCGTTACGGCCCGCAGATGCTCGGCGTTGTTGTCCCTGTCCGCATCCTCCCCTGACTGAACAGGCGCTATTTCACTGGCGCTGGCGACTAAAGAATGGCCGTCAGCCGGGTTATCCAGTAAAATCGCGCCTCCATAACTGACCTTAACTAATTTTGAGTGACTCTTGCTCGATGAAACACATTCGTAACTTTTCGATTATTGCGCACATCGACCACGGTAAATCGACCCTGTCGGACCGTCTGATCCAGACTTGCGGTGGCTTGTCCGACCGCGAGATGCAGGCTCAGGTGCTTGACTCCATGGATCTGGAGCGCGAGCGCGGCATTACCATCAAAGCACAGAGTGTGACCCTGAACTACCAGGCACAAGACGGTAACACCTACCAGCTGAACTTTATCGACACCCCGGGCCACGTGGATTTCTCCTACGAGGTCTCCCGCTCTTTGGCGGCCTGTGAAGGGGCGCTGCTGGTGGTGGATGCCGGCCAGGGGGTTGAGGCACAGACTCTGGCCAACTGCTATACCGCCATGGAAATGGATCTGGAAGTGGTGCCGGTGCTGAACAAGATTGACCTGCCGGCCGCAGAACCCGAGCGGGTTGCCGAGGAGATCGAAGACATCGTCGGTATCGACGCGGTCGATGCGGTGCGCTGCTCCGCCAAGACTGGTCTGGGTGTTGATCTGGTGCTGGAAGAGATCGTGGCCAAGATCCCGGCGCCGGAAGGTGACCCGGATGCCCCGCTGCAGGCGCTGATCATCGACTCCTGGTTCGACTCCTATCTGGGCGTTGTCTCTTTGGTGCGGATCAAGAATGGTTCCCTGAAGAAGAACGACAAGATCAAGGTGATGAGCACCGGTCAGGTGTGGGGTGTCGATCGTATCGGTATCTTCACGCCCAAGCAGGTGGATACCCAGGGTCTGGGTTGCGGCGAGGTAGGTTGGGTTGTCTGCGGTATCAAGGACATCCACGGCGCGCCGGTGGGCGATACCCTGACTCAGGCCAAGAACGGTGCCGACAAGGCGCTGGCCGGCTTCAAGAAGGTGAAGCCGCAGGTTTATGCGGGTCTGTTCCCTATCTCCAGCGATGACTACGAGTCGTTCCGTGACGCCCTCGACAAGCTCTCCCTGAACGATGCCTCCCTGTTCTTCGAACCTGAGAGCTCTACTGCGCTGGGCTTCGGCTTCCGTTGTGGCTTCCTCGGCATGCTGCACATGGAGATCATTCAGGAGCGTCTGGAGCGTGAATACGATCTGGATCTGATCACCACGGCGCCGACCGTAGTGTACGAGATCGAGCTGACCGACGGCTCCACCATCCATATCGACAGCCCGGCCCAGATGCCCGCCATCACCAGCATCAAGGAGATGCGCGAGCCGATCGCCGAGTGTCATATCCTGCTGCCGCAGGAGTACATGGGCAACGTGATCACCCTCTGTATCGAGAAGCGTGGCGTGCAGACCAACATGGTCTACCACGGCAAGCAGGTGGCGCTGACCTATGAAATCCCGATGGCGGAAGTGGTGCTCGACTTCTTCGACCGTCTGAAATCCACCAGTCGCGGTTACGCCTCGCTGGACTACGGCTTCAAGCGTTTCGAAACCTCCGACATGGTCCGTCTGGACATCATGATCAACGGTGAGCGCGTCGATGCCCTGGCCATCATCACCCACAAGGAGAACGCCCAGTATCGCGGTCGTCAGGTGGTGGAGAAGATGCGTGAGCTGATCCCGCGCCAGATGTTCGATATCGCGATTCAGGCGGCCATCGGCAACCAGATCATCGCTCGCAGCACCGTCAAGGCTCTGCGTAAAGACGTAACCGCCAAGTGTTACGGTGGTGACGTGAGTCGTAAGAAGAAACTGCTGAACAAGCAGAAAGAAGGTAAGAAGCGGATGAAGTCCCTCGGCCGTGTCGACGTGCCGCAGGAAGCCTTCCTCGCGATTCTCCACGTCGGAAAGGATTAATAGATGGCAAGCACGTTTTCCCTGATCCTGGTGGTGGTCTGCGCGATCACCGGTGTTATCTGGTGTCTGGACAAGATGATTTGGTCCAAGCAGCGCGCCGCCAAGATTGCCGTGGCTCGTGCCCATGGCGGTGCCCACCTGGATGAGAAGACCCTGGCCAAGGTGGCCCCCGTGCCGGTCTGGATTGAACAGACCGCCGGGGTCTTCCCGGTCATCACCTTTGTGCTGATCCTGCGTTCGTTCATTTTTGAACCGTTCCAGATCCCGTCAGGTTCCATGATGCCCACCCTGCTGGTGGGCGACTTCATCCTGGTGGAAAAATTTGCCTATGGTCTGCGGGATCCGGTGACCAACACCAAGTTCCTCGAGACTGGTGAGCCCAAGCGTGGCGATGTGGTGGTGTTCAAATACCCGCTCGAACCGCGGGTGGACTACATCAAGCGGGTGGTCGGCATGCCGGGTGATCGGATCATCTATCGCAACAAGGAGCTGATGATCCGGCCCAAGTGCGAAGAGCAGGAAGGGAAAACGTGCCCGGGCTTCAAGAAGCTCGACGTCAAGTTTGAACAAAGAGGCGAATTTACCCAGATGGGGATCCCCCTTGACCGCTATACCGAGCAGTTGGGTGATGTCTCCCACGAGACCCTGCGCAATCCGCTGATGCCCGACATGGTTGGCCGTTACTATCGCCAGCCCGGCACCTACCCCGACGAGTGGGTGGTACCGGAAGGCCAGTATTTCGTGATGGGCGACAACCGCGACAACAGCACCGACAGCCGCTTCTGGGGCTTTGTGCCCGAACAGAATCTGGTCGGCAAGGCGGTCGCTATCTGGATAAGTTTTGAATTCGAGCGCGAAGAAGGCTCCCTGCTGCCAAGTTGGGTACCGACAGGTGTGCGCTTCAACCGCATTGGCGGAATCAAGTAAATGAATATCAAGATGAACAGACTGCAGTCCCGTCTCGGGCATGTCTTTGCGGATCTGGAACTGCTGACCCGGGCGCTGACTCACCGCAGCGCCGGTTCCCGTCACAATGAACGACTGGAATTTCTGGGGGACTCCATTTTGAGTCTGGTGATTGCCGACGATCTGTTCCACCGCTTCCCGCAAGCGGCGGAAGGGGATCTCAGCCGGATGCGCGCCACCCTGGTGCGCGAGAAGACCCTGGCCGAACTGGGCCGGGAGTTCGACCTCGGGGATCACTTGATCCTCGGTCCCGGCGAACTCAAGAGCGGCGGTTTTCGCCGCGAATCCATTCTGGCCGATACGGTCGAGGCGGTGATCGGTGCCGTCTATCTGGATACCAATCTTGAGACGGTGCGGACACTGCTGCTGAGCTGGTACGCCAGCCGCCTGGAAGAGATCAAGCCGGGCATCGAGCAGAAAGATCCCAAGACCCGTCTGCAAGAAATTTTGCAGGGAAGCCGCAAATCCCTGCCGACCTACACTGTGACCAACGTCAAGGGCGAGGCACACAACCAGGAGTTCACCGTCCAGTGTGACGTGGAAGGTCTGGATGGTCCCCTCGTCGGGGTCGGCACCAGCCGTCGCAAGGCCGAACAGGCCGCGGCGCAGCAAGCATTGGAAAAACTGTCATGACAGATACTACCTATTGCGGCTTTGTCGCCATCGTGGGCCGCCCGAATGTGGGCAAGTCCACCCTGCTCAACAAGCTGCTTGGCCAGAAGGTCAGCATCACCTCGAAGAAGCCCCAGACCACCCGTCACCGGATTTTGGGGATCGATACCGAGGAGAACTACCAGACCATCTATGTCGATACCCCGGGTCTGCACATTGAAGAGAAACGGGCCATCAACCGCCTGATGAACCGTGCCGCCACCAGTTCGCTGGGTGATGTGGCCATGGTGGTGTTCATGGTCGATGGTACCCACTGGACCAAAGACGACGAGATGGTGCTGGGCAAGCTGCGCAATCTCAAGTGCCCGGTGGTGCTGGCGGTCAACAAGATTGACAACGTCAAAGAGAAAGAAGATCTGCTGCCCCACCTCGAGTGGTTGGGCCAACAGATGAACTTCGCCCATATTCTGCCCATCAGTGCCGAAAAGGGCACCAACGTGGAGAAGATCCGCGAGTGGGCCAAGGATCTGCTGCCGGAAAACGTCCACTTCTTCCCGGAAGATTACGTGACCGACCGCTCCTCCCGCTTTATGGCCTCCGAAATCATCCGCGAGAAGCTGATGCGCTTCACCGGCGAGGAGCTGCCCTACTCGGTGACGGTGGAGATCGAGCGCTTCAAGGTGGAAGAGAACGGCCTCTACCACATCCACGGCCTGATCCTGGTCGAGCGCGATGGCCAGAAGAAGATGGTCATCGGTAACAAGGGCGAGAAGATCAAGACCATCGGCACCGAAGCGCGCCTCGATATGGAGCGTCTGTTCCAGAACAAGGTGCACCTCGAGCTGTGGGTCAAGGTCAAGTCGGGCTGGGCTGATGATGAGCGCGCCCTGCGCAGTCTCGGCTATGGTGACGACTGATTGCTGACCCCGGCTTTCGTCATCCATAGTCGGCCCTATCGGGAGACCAGCCAGCTGGTCGAGGTCTTCACCCAGGATAGTGGCCGATTTACTCTGGTGGCTCGCGGTTCTCGCGGGCCACGCTCCCCTCTCAAGGGGCTGCTGCAACCCTTTACCCTGCTCACCATCGCCTGGCGCGGCAAGGGGGATCTCAAGAACCTCACCCAGGTCGAATGCCCCGACCACTCCCTGCGTCTCGGTGGCGATCGCCTCTTCTACGGCCTCTATCTCAACGAGCTGGTCTACTACCTGCTGGAAGCGCACACCCCGTTCCCCGAAGTATTCGATGCCTATGCCCGTGCCATCATGGCGCTGGCCGATGGCGAGACGCCGGAGCTGCCGCTGCGTCGCTTCGAGTTCCTGCTGTTGCAGGCGCTCGGCTATGCGGTGGATTTCGAATACACGGCGGACGACGAGTCGCCCATCGAGCCGACCCTGCTCTATGGCTTCGAGCGTGAATTGGGCTTTGTTGCTTGCGAGCGGGCGCCGGATCCCCGTACCCTGTTTCTCGGTGCCCACCTGCTCGCCTTTGCCGAGGGACGTTTCGATACCCCTCCCTTGCTGCAGGCGGCCAAACGTTTCAGCCGACTGGCACTGCAACCCTATCTGGGCAAGCGCCAGCTAAAGAGCCGGGAGCTGTTTTTAAAACGCAAAGCCAGCATCCAAGGCTGACACAGATTACAGACATACGGATATTGGCGCGGGGTGATTCACTGACCGCGCAGTCAACAGATGAAGCCTTTCAAGGAGTTCTCAATGAGTGAAATCTATCTGGGTGTGAACATCGACCATATCGCGACTCTGCGCAACGCCCGTGGCACCCAGTATCCGGATCCGGTACAGGCCGCGTTCGTGGCCGAACAGGCCGGGGCCGATGGCATTACCGTGCATCTGCGTGAAGATCGCCGCCACATCACCGACCGCGATGTGGAGATCCTGCGTCAGACTATCCAGACCAGAATGAACCTGGAGATGGCGGTGACCGAAGAGATGATCGGCATCGCCTGCCGCATCAAACCCCACTTCGTCTGTCTGGTGCCGGAGAAGCGCACCGAAGTGACCACCGAGGGCGGTCTGGACGTGGCCGGTCAGCTGGACAAGGTGACTGACGCCGTTGCCCGCCTCTCTGCTGTGGGTGCCCAGGTATCCCTCTTTATCGACGCCGATCCCATCCAGATCGATGCGGCTGCCGAGAGTGGCGCCCCCTTTATCGAGATCCATACCGGCCGTTACGCCGATGCCACCACAGATGCCGAGCGCAACGCCGAGTTCAAGCGTATCGCCGCCGGCGCCTCCTATGCCGCTGGCAAGGGCTTGAAGGTCAATGCTGGTCACGGCCTGCACTACCACAACGTCAAGGCCATCGCCGCCATCCCCGAGCTCTATGAGCTCAACATCGGCCACGCCATCATCGGTCGTGCCGCCTTCGATGGTCTGGCCAAGGCCGTGAGCGATATGCGCCTGCTGATGCAGGAAGCCCGTCAGGGGATCTGACTCACCAGACCGGCGGCCTGAGACAGGCTGCCAAAAATAACAAGGGACGCCACGGCGTCCTTTGTTATTTCAGGCCCTGTTCAAGCGAGGGCGGCACCCGCGCAGTAATAACCCAGCACAATCGGCTATAAGCAGTTGATGTCAAAAGGGTTACACTGGTTGACCCTGTGAGTTGGACGAGATTGTTATGGATCATCCCTTGTACCACCCCGATATCACCGAACTTGAACCTGTCGCCCGTGCGGCGGGAGCGGCCATCATGGCCATCTACAGCCAGCCCTTCGCGGTGGAGTACAAGAGCGACGAGAGCCCGCTGACGGCGGCCGACAAGGGGGCTCATGAGGTGATCGTTCTGGGGTTGGCACGGCTGACTCCGGATATTCCCGTATTGTCGGAGGAGTCTGGGTCCGAGGTGATGGCGGCGCGCCACGGCTGGTCCCGCTACTGGCTGGTGGATCCCCTCGACGGCACCAAGGAGTTTGTCTCGCGCAACGGCGAGTTCACCGTCAATATCGCGCTGATTGAAGGGAGGGCGCCGCGTTGGGGGCTGGTCTATGCCCCTGTGCTGGACAAGCTCTGGTATGGCGGAAAGGGGCTCGGTGCTTGGCGCATCGCCGATGGCAAGCGCGAGCCTATCCAGACCCGGCCTCATCGTGAAGGCGAGGCGTGGCGAGTGGTGGGCAGTCGCAACCACCTGTCGCAGGAGACCCTCGATTTCTTGGCTCCTTTTGGCGAGATCGAGCTGGTTTCGATGGGCAGCTCCCTCAAGTTCTGCATCATTGCCGAGGGGGACGCCGAGCTCTATCCGCGCCTTGCCCCCACCTGCGAGTGGGATACCGGCGCGGCACAGGCGGTGCTGGAGGGGGCGGGTGGCAGCGTCACCCAACTCGATGGCTCGCCCCTCGCCTACAACAAGCCCGACATTCTCAACCCCTGGTTTGTCGCCAAGGCATAAACGAGATATCGGGATGCAAAAAGGCCGGACTGGAATGAACTTCCAGTCCGGCCTTTTTATTTCGCTATTCGCTTTGCGGTCAGAAGACCTTTTTGAACGGCTTGATGGTCACTTTGGCATAGACACCGGCGGCCACATAGGGATCGGCATCGGCCCAGGCTTGGGCGTCCGCCTGCGAGGCAAACTCGGCGATGACGGTGCTGCCGGTAAAGCCTGCATCGGCCGGATCCTCGGCATCGATAGCCGGGTTGGGGCCGGCGGTCAGCAGGCGACCTTCATCCTGCAGGGCTTGCAGGCGAGCCAGATGGGCAGGGCGAACTTGCTTGCGCAGTGGCAGGCTATCGGGAACATCTTCTGAGTAGATGAGATACCACATGAGACAATCCTTTTCTGATGAGGGTTATTTTTTTGGTTCGTCTTTTTGCTGTGACAACTGCTCGGCAGGGATGTGGCGATAGAGATAGACGCCGCTCAGCAGGGTAAAGACCAGCGTCATCCCCAGCAGGCCGAACACCTTGAAGTTGACCCACATCTCTTGCGGCAGGTTGAATGCCACGTAGAGGTTGAGCAGGCCACAGACGGTAAAGAAGCCGACCCAGCCGAGATTGACTGTGTCCCAGACCTTATCGGGTGCTTGCAGCTCCTTGGCCAGCATCTGTTTGATCAGATTCTTGCCAAAGCCGTAGCGGCTGATGAGCAGACCCAGTGCGAACAGTACGTTGATGACAGTCACTTTCCACTTGATGAAGGTGTCATCGTGGAAGAAAACTGTGAGGCCGCCAAAGAAGCCGACCAGCAGGAAGGTAAAGAGTTGCATCTTCTCGACCTTGCGATAGCGGATCCAGCTATAGGCGAGCTGCAGACCGGTGACCACCACCAGTGCGCCGGTAGCCATGTAGATGTCGTAGAACTTGTAGACCGCGAAGAAAACGATAAGTGGAATAAATTCAATAAATTGCTTCATGTCTGGCGCCTAGTCCTCAAAGATGGCCTGCAAATTTCGCCCAGTCTACCTGCATGGCGGACAACGGCAAATGAATAAGACCGCTCATTTTTACGCCGGTTCCGCGCTGTCGCCAAACAGTTGGCGTGCAATGGAGATCCCCAGTCGCTGCTGATCGGCCAGCAGGTCGCGGATATGGCGCTCTTCAATCAGAGGGTTGAGCAGCACGGCGCGTAGCAGGGTGAGCGGTTGGGTACCGTAGCGCACCACGGCGCGCTGGGTACGGGAGACAAAGCTGTGCCCCTCGGCCCGCTGGGCTTTTTGCAGTGCCACGTTGAAGTCGTTGATCTGCGCATTGGCCGTCTCATCCAGCACCTTGCCCTGCAGGTGGGGCGGGATGCAGCGGTAGGAGAGCAGGTTCATCACCGGCGCCGACATCAGCTCGAAAGCAGGATCGCTTTCGATGAGCTCGGCCATCAGCCGGGCCCGGTCGTAGTTGGCTTCGATAAGCTCGGCATAGCCTTGCTGGCCGAAGAGTTGGAAAGCTGCATCCAGATAGAGGGCGTTGGCCGGGCGGGTGCCCTCCAGGGTAAAGCGGCCCTGATCGAATGAGGTAGCGCGAATGGCGTAGGGCGCCTCTCGCTTGACCGCCATCATCAGGTCGGGCTGGCGGCAGAGCAGCATGCCAGTACCGAGCGGCACCAGCAGTTGCTTGTGACCATCCAGGGTGACGGTGTCGGCCTGCTCTATTCCGGCCAGCAGACCTTGATAGCGGGGGGAGAAGAGGGTTGGGCCGCCCCAGGCGGCATCCACGTGGAAGTGGATCTGCTCGCGCTCGGCGATGGCGGCCAGCTCAGGCAGGGGGTCGATGGAGCCAAAGTCGGTACTGCCTGCCACGCCGACCAATGCCAGTACTTTCAATTTTTGCTCTTTGCACTGGATCAGAGCCTGTTCCAGCGCCGCCAGACTGAGCCGGTTCTGCTCGTCGGTCTCGAGGCGCCAAACGCTGCGGGCGCCCAGCCCCAGCAGATCCATCCCCTTGTCGAAGGAGTAGTGCATCAGGCGGGAGCCCAGAATGACGGCGCCGCGATAGCCCTGCTCGTAGAGGGCAAACAGGTTGTCGCCACAGGCGCGGTTGCGAGCCAGCCAGAGGGCGGTGACGTTGGCGATGGTGCCGCCGCTGGTCATGACACCGAGGGCGGCATCCTTGGCATGCATCTGCTCGCCGTAGAAGGCATCGTCCATGCCGTAGATGAGGCGGTGCAGCTTGGCCAGCACCTCCCGCTCCAGAAAGCTGAGCAGGCGGGAGGACTCCATCTTCATCGGATTCTGGTTCAGCATTACCAGCAGGCGCGACAGCTCGGCGGTATAGGCCGGCAGTGGCGCCGTCATATGGCCCATGTAGCGTGGCGAGGTGAGGTGCGAGGCGCCGGGTACCAGAGTAGCCAGCCGCGCCAGATACTCCTCGATAGGTTGGCCGACTGCTGGCATGCGGGATTGATCGAGCTGGTGGGTGAACAGGTCGCGCTGATAGGGGGCCTGACTGTCGTCGGAGTGGTGGAAGGTCTCCAGCAAGGTGCTCATCGCCTCGCCAAAGGCGGGATCCGCTTGTGCAAACAGCTCAGTCAACTTCATCAGGTTCTCCAGACCAGGTCACCGGGGTAGGTGTCTATGCCGCTTCTGTCGGGCATCGGCGGCAGAGCATACACCAAAGGGGAGCGGGTGACAGCCACCCCATTTTTTAAGCGAACACTTGTACTCTGAAATGGTGCTGGGTAGAGTGTCGCCAATGATGACGGAGTGAATGTTATGAGTGGTGTGATGGATTACTCCCCCCGGGAGGAGCTGGCAAACCGGCTGAGTCACGGTGCGGGATTGTTGTTGGGGATTATCGGGCTGGTGTTGTTGCTCATCAAGGGATGGGGACAGGGTACGCAGGCGCTGGTGAGTTACAGCCTTTATGGCGGCAGTCTGGTGCTGCTCTATCTCGCCTCGACCCTCTATCACAGCATGGGGTCAGAGCGGGCCAGACGTTGGTGCAAGGTGTTTGATCACTGCGCCATCTATCTGCTGATTGCCGGCACCTATACCCCCTTCCTGCTGGTGGCGCTCGACACGCCGCTGGCGAAGGGCTTGATGGTGGTGATCTGGGCCCTGGCGCTGGCTGGTGTGGTGTTCAAGCTGGTGTTTATCAACCGCTTCAAGAAGTTGTCGCTCTTTACCTACCTGATGTTGGGCTGGCTGTCGCTGGTGGTCATCTATCAGCTCTATATCCATCTGGCCGGTGAGGGGCTGCTGCTGCTCGGGCTTGGCGGCCTTATCTACAGCCTCGGGGTCATCTTCTATGTGGCCAAGCAGATCCCCTATAACCACGCCATCTGGCATCTCTTTGTGCTGGGTGGCAGCGTCTGTCACTTTATGGCCATTTACGGCTACGTCGCCTAACGTCTTGCAACTAGCCCTTAATTGGTATTTTTGGCGCGTAAAAGGATAAATTCGTGCGGTATCACACAGTTGGCATCAGCGTTTGCTGACAAGCTAGGGCCAGTTCAATTCGCAAAGGATGCACGAAATGAGTGAAATCGCGCTTTCCATCAGCATGTTGTCGCTGGTGGCAGTGCTAGGACTCTGGCTGGGAAACTGGCGAGTCTATGGCGTTGGCTTGGGAATAGGGGGGGTGCTGTTCGGCGGCATCATAGTGGGTCACTTTGCAGGCGCCTCCGATCTCGCGCTGGATGCACAAACGCTTCACTTTATTCAAGAATTTGGCCTGATCCTGTTTGTCTATACCATCGGCATCCAGGTCGGGCCGGGTTTCTTCTCGTCATTGCGCAGTTCGGGTCTCAAACTCAACGCCTTTGCCGCCTTGCTGGTCATCCTTGGCTGCGTGGTGGCCGCTGGCTTGCATCAATTTTTCGATGTGCCGTTGCCGGTCATTCTGGGGGTCTTCTCCGGTGCCGTCACCAATACGCCATCCCTCGGTGCGGGCCAGCAGATCCTGGCCGAGCTGGGCGCCGCGCCCGGTTCTACCGGTTTGATGGGGATGGGATATGCGGTTGCCTATCCGTTCGGCATCTGTGGCATTTTGCTCACCATGTGGTTGGTTAGGGTCTTCTTTCGCATCAAGATCGACGATGAAGCCGCCCAGTTCGAGCTACAAACCGGTAAAACCAAGGAGAGCTTGCAGACTATCAACATCGCGGTGCGCAACCCCAACATGCACGGCCTGATGCTGAGCGAGATCCCGAGTCTCGACGAGTCGGATGTCATCTGTTCACGGCTCAAGCGGGGCGACGAGCTGATGGTGCCACGGCCGGAATCCCGTATCCAACTGGGTGACTTGCTGCACCTGGTCGGTGAGCGTCACGCGCTGCACAAGGTGTTGCTGGTGTTGGGGGAGGAGGTGGAGACCTCGCTCTCGACCCGCGGCACCGATCTGCGCGTCGAGCGAGTAGTGGTGACCAACGAGCAGGTTCTTGGCAAGAAGATCCGCGATCTGGACATCAAACAGCGCTATGACGTGGTGATCTCCCGTCTCAACCGTGCCGGTATCGAACTGGTGCCGACCAGTCAGACCAGCCTGCAGTTTGGTGACATCCTCAACCTGGTTGGCCGTCTCGACGCCATCGAAGCGGTGACCAATGTGGTCGGCAACGTGCAGCAAAAACTGCAACAGGTGCAGATGTTGCCGGTATTTATCGGGATTGGCCTTGGCGTATTGCTCGGCTCCATCCCCTTCTATCTGCCCGGTTTCCCGGCCGCCCTCAAGCTGGGTCTGGCGGGGGGGCCGCTGGTGGTGGCGCTGATCCTGTCGCGGATCGGCAGCATCGGCAAGCTCTACTGGTTCATGCCACCCAGCGCCAACCTGGCGCTGCGGGAGATCGGGATCGTGCTGTTTCTGGCGGTGGTTGGATTCAAGTCCGGTGCCGGCTTCGTCGATACCCTGATCAACGGCGATGGCCCGGCCTGGATGCTCTACGGTATGGCGATCACCCTGATCCCGCTGCTGGTAGTCGGTTTGCTGGCGCGCCTCTACGGCAAGATGAATTATCTGACCCTGTGCGGCTTGCTGGCCGGCTCCATGACAGATCCTCCCGCGCTGGCCTTTGCCAACGCCATGCACCCGACCAGTGGCGCCAGTGCGCTCTCATACGCCACTGTCTACCCGCTGGTGATGTTTCTGCGGATCATCTCGCCACAGCTGCTGGCTATCATCCTCTGGGCGGGAGCCTAGGGTTCATCCTGACGGGAGCATGCCTTGTCATGCTCCCGTCATCATTCTGTAATCTATTGATAATTTTGGTTTTTGCTATTCTCGCAACCTCGTTTTATACACTTCTGTCTGGCTGAACAGTTCAGCCTCAAATCGGTCTATCCTTTCGAATTTTCGAGCTGGTTATTTTTCCCCTCAGTCTGCAAAGTAGGCTGTGGCTTATTGCATTCAAATCAGGATTCAGGAGAGAACATGATCACCAATGCCGTTACCTTGGAACAGGGCGTAACCGTAACCCAACTTAAAGGACAAATTTATCTGGTTGCCGCAGATGGCAGCCGGAAGCTGTTGGCTGAAGGTGATGTGCTGCCGAAAGGGGCGGTGATCATGTCGCCGGATGGCGCCAGTTTCATGGGCGGCGGACAGTCGTTCAATGTGCAACCAGCCAGCGAGCAGAGTGAGCCTGCCGAAGAGGAGGATGCTCCCCAGCTGGCTCAAAATGGTGCCGCTGGCACTCCTGATGATATCAATGCCCTGCAACAGGCCATTTTGGGTGGCGCTGACCCGACCCAGGCCTTTGAAGCCTCTGCAGCAGGCGGTGCACCTGCTGCTGGCGGTGGCGGTATCGGTGGTGTCGCCGGTGCCAGTGGCAACGGCGGTTTTGTCACCATCGACCGTACCGGTTCCGCAACCATTGCTGAAGCCACCTTCGATACCACCTACAACGCCAATGGTGAGCCACTGCTTGAAGCAGTTGGTGAAGATGATCCTCTTTTTACCTCCGTTGACCTTGTCTTGAGTGCAGATGCACAGGTGAATGAAGGTGGGTTTATCACCTTTACTGCGACATTAGATGAACCTGTTTTTGGTTCTGACTTGGTTATTCAGCTGTCAAATGGTGTAGTGATCACCATTCCCGTCGGCCAGAGTTCCGGTTCATTCACTGTTGCTGCTCCAGCGGACAGCCCTTATGTCGACCCGTCAACGATCACCGTTTCGATTACCGGTACTCAGGGCGGTGGTTTCAACCAGATTATCACTGGACCTTCAACGACTACCCAGATTAACGACACCGTGGACACCACCACGGTGACCCTGAGCGCACCGGCGCAGGTCAACGAAGGTGGGCAGATCACCTACAGCGCCAGTGTCAACAATGCCCCGCAGAGTGACCTGGTGCTGACCCTGTCCAACGGCGCCAGCATCACCATCAAGGCGGGCGAGCTGAGCGGCAGCGTGACGGTCGATGCCCCGAGTGACGACGTTTACAAAGATGGCAGCAGCCTGACGGTGAGCATCACCGGCAGCAGCGGTGGCAACTACGAGCAGCTGGACACCAGCAGCAAGGTGACCACCGAGGTGGCCGA
>NZ_JBFODM010000050.1:0-56579 GCF_040908325.1 Aeromonas sp. R4-1 | reverse complement strand
GGACCAAATGATACGTCAGTGGGAGAGATCTCACTAAAAACTGGGAATAACGCCTTAAATGGCGAAGAAACGGTCTAAATAGGCTGATTCAAGGCGTTTACGGGAGAAAAAATCGGCTCAAACATGAAGAAATGAAATGACTGCGTCAGCCGAGAAGAATTTCCCCGCTTATTCGCACCTTCCTTAGATATTGACCGTGGTGAGCTCATCAAATAGCTAACCATCATCATGAGATAAAATTTCAGAGAGTCTATCTACTTATAACGAGGCGTTGCTGAAAGGCGAGGATACACTTTGTGAAGAACGGAACTCTGAGGATGGTGGGGGCTATGTAGAAATGCCCGTCGTAGTGACTCGACGGGCATTACACATTAGCAATAAAGATATTTATCAGGCTTGCAGCCAGCTTTCGATACTACTCTGGATGCCTGTATCGTCCAGACCGAGCAGGGCATAGATCTCCTGCTGGGTACCCTGTTCCACGAAGCGATCCGGTAAGCCAAGGTTGAGCACCGGCTTGCACTGCTTGCTGCGCATCAGCAGTTCGTTCACCGCCGAACCGGCGCCGCCCATGATGGCGTTGTCTTCCAGAGTGACGAACTGATCGTGGCTGGCCGCCAGCGACAGCACCAGTGCCTCATCCATCGGTTTGACGAAGCGCATGTCCACCAGAGTGGCATCAAGCGCCTCGGCGGCCGCTTTCGCGTGGTGC
This sequence comes from Aeromonas sp. R4-1, assembly GCF_040908325.1. Classification (NCBI taxonomy): domain Bacteria; kingdom Pseudomonadati; phylum Pseudomonadota; class Gammaproteobacteria; order Aeromonadales; family Aeromonadaceae; genus Aeromonas; species Aeromonas sp. R4-1. The sequence goes on along the minus strand of NZ_JBFODM010000050.1, from coordinate 55,867 downwards.
AGCAGGGTACCAAAGGCCAGAATGGCGGTGCCCTTGCCCTCTCGCAGGATACGTCCCTTGCCAAGCGCCAGTGCCTGCATCTCTGACGAGATGGGGGCATCGCTCAGGCTGCTGCCGCGCGGGTAACGCACGGCGGCGGGGCCTTGATGGAGATAGCCGGTATAGAGCATCTGGCGGCACTCGTTCTCATCAGATGGCGTCATCACCACCATGTTGGGCACGGTGCGCAGGAAGCTGATGTCGAACGCTCCCTGATGGGTCGGGCCATCGGCGCCCACCAGACCGGCCCGGTCGATGGCGAACAGCACCGGCAGATCTTGCAGCGCCACGTCGTGGATCACCTGATCGTAGGCACGCTGCAGGAAGCTCGAATAGATGGCCACCACCGGCTTCTTGTCGGCGATGGCGAGACCCGCGGCGAAAGTGACCGCATGCTGCTCGGCAATGGCCACATCGAAGTAGCGATCCGGATACTGCTGGCTGAATTTCACCAGCCCCGAGCCTTCGCGCATGGCGGGGGTGATGCCGACCAGCTTTTCGTCTTTGGCGGCCATGTCGCACAGCCATTGGCCAAAGATGGCGGAGAAGGTGGGTTTGGCACCGCTTGCCTTGGGTAAGGAGCAATCGTCAGGATTGAACTTGGGCACAGCGTGATAACCGATGGGGTCTTTCTCCGCCGGCTCGTAACCCTTGCCCTTCTTGGTTTTGACGTGCAGCAGTTGCGGACCCTTGAGGTTGCGCATGTTGCGCAGGGTCTCGACCAGTGCCTCGATATCGTGACCGTCGATGGGGCCGATATAGTTGAAGCCGAACTCCTCGAACAGGGTGCCGGGCACCACCATCCCCTTGAGGTGCTCTTCGGCCCGCTTGGCCAGCTCCTTGACCGGCGGCAGCCCCGCCAGCACCTTCTTGCCGCCTTCGCGGATGGTGGTGTAGAGCTTGCCTGACATGACCCGGGCCAGATGGTTGTTGAGCGCCCCGACATTCTCTGAGATGGACATCTCGTTGTCGTTGAGGATCACCAGCATGTCCTTGTGGACATCGCCGGCGTGGTTGAGCGCTTCAAAGGCCATCCCTGCGGTAATGGCACCATCACCGATCACTGCAACGACCTTGCGACCCAGCCCTTCACTCTCGGCGGCGACCGCCATACCGAGCGCCGCACCGATGGAGGTGCTGGAGTGGCCGACGGAGAGCACGTCGTATTCGCTCTCGCCACGCCAGGGGAAGGGGTGCAGACCATCCTTCTGCCGGATGGTGTGGATCTGGTCACGGCGCCCGGTCAGGATCTTGTGGGGATAGGCCTGATGGCCCACATCCCAGATCAGCCGATCGAACGGGGTGTTGTAGACGTAGTGCAGGGCGACGGTCAGTTCGACCGTGCCGAGACCGGAGGCAAAGTGTCCGCTGGAGCGGCTGACAGAGCGCAGCAGATATTCGCGCAGCTCGTTGCACAGCACCGGCAGCCGATCTTTGGGCAAGGAACGCAGCTCGACCGGAGTGTCCGCGAGGGCCAGGTTGGGGAAATTGCTAATATCAACGCTCATATTGTTACTGTTATCCAGCGTTTAGTGGGTTCGCTCGATGATGTAATCGGCAAACGCTTCCAGAATGTCGGTATTGTAGGGCAAGGATTGCAGGGCTGTTAAGGCTTTCCCATGCAGTTCGCGAGCCAGCTCACGGGCATTTTCGAGTCCGAGCAGGGCCGGATAGGTACTTTTCTCCAGCGCCAGGTCAGAACCTTGTGGCTTGCCCAGGGTGGCGGTATCACCTGTGATGTCGAGGATGTCATCCTGCACCTGAAAGGCGAGGCCAATCGCGGCGGCATAGGTTTGCAGTGCAGCCAGCGTGGCGTCATCGACATCGGCTTTGCACAGGGCGCCGAGCGCCACGGCGCATTCAATCAGCGCACCGGTCTTGTGGCGGTGGACCTGCTCCAGTTCGGCGAGCGAGATCTGGCGCCCTTCGGCCTGCAGGTCCAGCGCCTGGCCGCCACACATACCCAGATAGCCGGAGGCGCGGGCGAGGGTACTCAGCATCCGCACCCGGTTGGCCATCAAGGAGTCAGGCATGGGGTGATCGGCGAGAATGGAGAACGCCAGGGTCTGCAGCGCATCACCGGCCAGAATGGCGGTTCCTTCGTCAAACGCCTTGTGAACGGTTGGCTGACCACGACGCAGGTCGTCGTTATCCATGGCGGGCAGGTCATCGTGCAGCAGGGAGTAGGCGTGGATGCACTCCACGGCAGCCGCGGGGCCATCCAGCAGTTCGCTCTTGACGCCCAGCATCTCGCCGACCGCGTAGACCAGAAACGGGCGAACCCGCTTGCCGCCCAGCAGCAGGCCATAACTCATGGCATCGCGCAGACGCGGCGCCATGGCGGGCAAGGATTCAAGTTGTGCTGACAGACAGTCGTCAATACGCTGACGATGCAGACGGGAAAAATGGTCCAGCGCCACTCACTCCTCTCCTTGTTCTGGCTGGAAGGGGGCGAGCTGGTCACTGCCATCGGCTTGACTGAGCAGGATCTGGATCTTCTGTTCGGCCAGTTCCAGCTTCTGCTGACCGGCCCGTACCAGATGAACGCCCTGCTCGAACTGCTTGAGTGCCTCTTCCAGGGGTAGGGAACCTTGTTCCAGCTGATGAACGATGGTTTCCAGCTCTTCCAGAGTGGCATCAAAACTCAGACGGTCGATTTTTTTACTGGCCATGTCCATCCTCGGGGATTGAAAAAAACGGCTTATATTAACATCGACCGTCCACAGGGGGGAGGCAGAAAAGCATCGCCCCCTCAAACTCTCGCTAAACTGGCCGATAATGAGCCATCATTCTCAGTGGATGTATGCTTGCCGCTAGGGTCGCAATAGCAGAAAATTCAACAAACTATAATTAGGCATAAGAACCGGTGACAGGAGTAGGGACGTGGATCTAGGCAGTCTGATAGGGATAGTGCTGGGTTTCGGGGTGGTGGTGTACGGCATGCTGCTGGGTGGCCCTATGAGCATGTATGTTGATATGCCATCGGTCTACATCACTGTATTGGGCTCAATCTTCATCGCCATGATGAAGTTCAACCTTGGCCAGTTCCTGATGGCATTCAAGGTGGCGGGCAAAGCCTTTATGTACAAGGGCGACAAGCTTGAAGACCTGATTACCAAAGCCGTTGAACTGGCTGACGCGGCTCGCAAAGGGGGCTTTCTTGCGCTGGAGGCCGCAGAGATCCCCAATGCATTTATGAAAAAAGGGATCGACATGCTGGTTGATGGTCACGATGCCGAAGTGGTGCGCGCCGTGATGGAAAAGGATATCGACCTGACAGCCGAGCGCCATGTCATTGCCATCAAGGTCTTCCGTACCCTTGGGGATCTGGGCCCTGCCATGGGGATGATAGGTACGTTGGTGGGTCTGGTGGCCATGCTGGCCAACATGAGTGACCCCAAGTCGATCGGGCCGGCGATGGCGGTGGCCTTGCTTACCACCCTGTACGGTGCGATAGAGGCCAATATGTTGGCGATCCCGATTGCCGACAAGCTGGAGCTGCGCAGCGGGGAGGAGAAGCTCAGTCGTACCCTGATCCTTGATGCCATTATGGGGATTCAGGATGGCCAGAACCCGCGGGTGATCCAGTCCATGCTGCAAAACTATCTGAACCAGTCCAAACGTAATACTGGCACCGAATAGGGGGCGCTATGTCTGATTGCAAGTGCCCGCCACCAGGTCTTCCTGGTTACATGGGAACCTTTGCCGACCTGATGTCGCTGTTGATGTGCTTCTTCGTGCTGTTGCTCTCCTTTGCCGAGATGGATGTGCAGAAGTTCAAACAGATAGCCGGTTCCATGGACAAGGCATTCGGGGTACAGAACATCCTTGAGGTGAAAGATATTCCCAAGGGAACCTCGGTGATTGCCCAGGAGTTCAGGCCCGGTCGCCCGGAACCCACGCCAATTGATACTGTGATGCAGCAGACTATCGATCTGACCCAGACAGAACTGGAGTTTCTGCCCGGCGAGTCGGATCAGGCCGGTGGTCAGGACAAGAGTGATGGCAAGCAGACGGGGGGCGATACCGCGCAGGATGCGAAGAAGGCGCAAGAACAGTCCAATACCCTGGCCAAAGCCCTCGCCGAGCAGATGAAAGATCAGATCCAGGATGGTGCCATCGAAATTGAGGCGCTGGGCCAGCAGATCATCATCCGGATCAGGGAAAAAGCGTCTTTCCCGGCCGGTTCGGCATTTCTGCAGCCACAGTTCTGGCCGGTCATTCGCAAGGTAGCGACCCTGCTCAAGGATGTGCCGGGTGAAATCACCATCTCCGGTCACACCGACAACGTGGCGACCGAAGATGAGCTGTTCCAGTCCAACTGGGAGCTGTCGTCGCAACGGGCGGTGGCGGTGGCGCACCAGATGCTGAAGGTCCCCGGTTTTGATCAGGGGCGACTGGTGGTGCAGGGGATGGCGGATTCCCAGCCATTGGTGCCCAATACCACCCCGGAAAATCGTCGGATGAATCGGCGGGTGGAGATCGCCATCATGCAGGGCAAACCGACCGTTTCGGCCCCCATTTCCCTACCGGAAGGGAAGTAAGCGAGGGGAATGTCGATGACGCAAGTGGGATCTGCATCAGGGGGCTGACGTGGATTTTGTGTTGGCTTCATATTAAGATGCCTCATCCGAACCGATTGCTGCGGCCTCCTTGCAGATGGCCGCAGTTTCTATTTTCAAGCAACCCAGGTTTCGACTATGAATCATACTCCGATGACTGTTCGCGGCGCTGAGAAGCTGCGCGAAGAGCTCGATTATCTCAAGACCGAGCTTCGTCCCCAGATTATCGAAGCGATTGCCGATGCCCGTGAGCACGGCGATCTGAAGGAAAACGCCGAATACCATGCCGCTCGCGAGCAGCAGGGGTTCTGTGAAGGCCGCATTCAGGAGATTGAAGCCAAGCTCTCCAATGCCCAGGTGATCGATGTCACCAAGATGACCAACAACGGTCGCGTTATTTTTGGCGCGACAGTGACTCTGCTCAAGAGCGAGACAGAGGAAGAGGTGGTCTACCGCATCGTGGGTGACGATGAGGCTGATATCAAACAGAACCTCATCTCTGTCAACTCCCCCATTGCCCGCGCCCTGATTGGCAAGGAAGTGGACGATGTTGCAATCGTCAAGACCCCTGCTGGCGATGTGGAATACGAAGTACTGGAAGTCGCTTATATCTAAGCGAATGCTACAGACGATGAAACAGGGGGGCTGGTGCTCCCCTGTTTGTCTTTATCTATATGATTATTGATAAAAATCAGGACAGATACGCCTCGGTAAAAGCGTCCTGATGACGCTGAAACAACCAGTGGCGCAGCCGTTCGATGTTGCTCTCGCTCATTTGAAAGCTTAGCGCCCAGGTGGCATGGTCGGCATTGGCTTTGATGCGCCTTACCAGTCGTCCCTGCAGTGGAAGAGGGGCCTCTTGCTCGATGCAGAGCTCGCCGTTGATGGGGGTATCGGCCACCATATCGGTTGGCAAATTTTCCACGATGAGGCCGTTGAGGGAGAGGCTGAGTACCTGAAACAGGCCCAGTTCGCTGCAAAGCTTGGCTTTTTGTGTGAGACGCCAGGCACGCGGTTGCGCAAACCCCAGTTCCCTGATGACCGGTGCAGATAACCGGGGCTCGACGAAGCCATCTTCCCCTTGGGTAAAGCTCAGGGGAAAACGCAGCTGATGGCCTGCGAAGCGGGCTTCGAGTACAAGGTGTTCGGCTTTTTGCAGCAAGCCAAGCATGGGGGCATCGAGGTGACCACTCAGAACATGGGTGTCCTGATTGCTCCCCAAGTCCCGCAGCATGGCCAGCTCATCGTCGGTCAGAATAGGATGGTGAGCCATAATGCGTGTCCGGAAGTATTCATCGCAGGTTAAGGGCTTTGCGACTACTTTGGCAAGCGACTCGGGAAGAAGTGGAATAAGGAAAGAGCGATGCTCTTTCCTTTTACTTGCGGGGCAGCTGGATTTTGGGTTCGTTGGCTTGACGATAAATGGTCAGCACATGACCCATGCTTTGCACCTTGATTGAACCGGTTTCACGGACGATAGCATCCATAACCAGTTGTTTCATTTCGCGATCTTCAGAGGCAACCTTAACCTTGATCAGCTCGTGATGGTTCAGTGCCAGATCGATCTCGGCCAGTACACCTTCGGTCAGACCATGCTGACCCAGCAGGACGACAGGCTTGAGGCTATGGGCAAGGCCCTTGAGGTACTGTTTCTGTTTATTGTTGAGAATCATCGCAATTTCTTCATAAGTCAGGGTTGAAAGGGGCGTATTCTACCCCCACTTAGCCCTTAATACTAATAACCCTTGTGGTTTTTTAAAGTCGATTATCATGACCCAGAAAAAACGTTCCCCCAGTTCAACTCGCTGGTTAAAAGAACATTTCGACGATCAATACGTCAAAAAAGCCCAGAAAATGGGCCTGCGTTCTCGTGCTGTTTTCAAGATTGACGAGATCCAGGGCAAGGATCGCTTGCTGAAACATGGCATGACCGTAGTGGATTTGGGTGCAGCCCCCGGTGGTTGGTCCCAGTTCGCGGTTGAACAGGTTGGTGATTCGGGTCGTGTCATCGCATGTGACATTTTGCCGATGGATCCCATTGCTGGTGTCGATTTCCTGCAAGGGGACTTTCGGGAGGAAACTGTACTCGGCGCTTTGCTGGAGCGAGTGGGTCCCGAAAAGGTCGATGTCGTGATGTCTGATATGGCTCCCAACATGAGCGGTACCCAGCAGGTGGATCAGGCTCGCGCCATGTATCTGGTCGAGCTGGCGCTGGACATGTGCAATCAGGTATTGCGTAGTGACGGCAGTTTCGTAGTAAAGGTGTTTCAGGGTGAGGGCTTTGATGCCTATCTCAATGAAATTCGTAAACTTTTCTCCGCTGTCAAAATTCGTAAACCAGACTCATCCCGCGCCAGATCACGGGAAGTCTACATTGTGGCTACCGGTTTTAAACTGTAGTACCCTAACCTTCATCGTTAACTGTCAGTCTGCGAGGTTACTGATTTGAGTGACATGGCGAAAAACTTAATCCTGTGGCTGGTCATCGCCGTCGTTTTGATGTCGGTGTTCAATAGCTTCAGCCCCAGCGATACCACCAGTCGCCAGCTGGACTATTCCAGCTTCGTTAAAGAGGTGACCCAAGAGCAGATCCGTGAAGTGCGGATGGACGGTAAGGTCATTAATGGCGTCAAGCGTACTGGTGAACGATTCACCACCATCATCCCTGCGCCGGATCCCCAGCTGCTCAACGACATGCTCAATCACAATGTCAAAGTGATGGGCGAGAAGCCGGAAGAGCCGTCTCTGTTGACCTCTATCTTCATCTCCTGGTTCCCGATGCTGCTGCTGATCGGTGTCTGGGTCTTCTTCATGCGTCAAATGCAGGGCGGCGGTGGCAAAGGTGCCATGTCGTTCGGCAAGAGCAAGGCTCGCCTGATGAGCGAAGATCAGATCAAGACCACCTTTGCTGACGTTGCAGGTTGCGATGAAGCCAAGGAAGAGGTCAAGGAGCTGGTCGACTATCTGCGCGACCCGAGCAAATTCCAGAAACTGGGTGGCAAGATCCCGACCGGTGTGCTGCTGGTGGGTCCTCCCGGTACCGGTAAGACCTTGCTGGCCAAGGCCATTGCGGGCGAGGCCAAGGTGCCGTTCTTCACCATCTCAGGTTCCGATTTCGTGGAGATGTTCGTCGGTGTTGGTGCCTCTCGGGTGCGTGACATGTTCGAACAGGCCAAGAAATCTTCCCCCTGCATCATCTTCATCGATGAAATTGATGCGGTCGGTCGTCAGCGTGGCGCCGGTCTGGGTGGTGGTCACGATGAACGTGAGCAGACCCTTAACCAGATGCTGGTCGAGATGGATGGCTTTGAAGGCAATGAAGGCATTATCGTCATCGCTGCCACCAACCGTCCTGACGTACTGGATCCGGCACTGCTGCGTCCGGGCCGTTTCGACCGTCAGGTTGTGGTCGGTCTGCCGGATGTCCGTGGTCGCGAGCAGATCCTGAAAGTGCACATGCGCAAAGTTCCGTTGGCGGATGACGTCAATCCGGCGCTGATTGCCCGTGGTACCCCCGGTTTCTCCGGTGCGGATTTGGCCAACCTGGTCAACGAAGCTGCCCTCTTCTCTGCCCGTGAGAGCCGCCGAGTGGTCTCCATGGCCGAGTTCGAGAAGGCCAAGGACAAGATCATGATGGGGGCGGAACGTCGCTCCATGGTGATGAAAGAGTCCGAAAAAGAGATGACTGCGTATCACGAAGCCGGTCACGCCATCATTGGTCGTCTCGTGCCTGACCATGACCCGGTTTACAAGGTCTCTATCATTCCGCGCGGTCGTGCGCTGGGTGTGACTATGTATCTGCCGGAGCAGGATCGCTGGAGCCACTCCAAGCAGCATCTGGAGTCGATGATCTCCAGTCTGTATGGCGGTCGTCTGGCAGAAGAGCTGATCTACGGTGCCGAGAAGGTATCGACCGGCGCGTCCAACGATATCGAGCGGGCGACCGACATTGCACGCAAGATGGTGACCCAGTGGGGTATGTCCGAGCGTCTCGGCCCAATGCTCTACGCGGAAGAAGATGGTGAGGTGTTCCTCGGTCGCAGCATGGCCAAGGCCAAGCACATGTCCGACGATACCGCTCGCGTGATCGATGCCGAGGTCAAGCAGGTCATTGATCGCAACTATGCCCGTTCCAAGCAGATCCTGCTGGATAATATGGACGTGTTGCACAGCATGAAAGATGCGCTGATGAAGTACGAGACCATCGACGCCAAACAGATCGATGATCTGATGGCGCGTCGCGAGGTACGTGCTCCGAGCAACTGGCATGACGAGCACGGTGATACCCCGCAAGGCGGTTCCACCGTGGCTGCCGAGGCCAAGCCTGCCGATGAGGCTGCACCGGTGGCGGATGTCACTATCGACAAAGCCAACGACGCTCCGGCCAAATAATTGTGACTCTCCAAACCCCGGGCTTGCCCGGGGTTTTTCTTTATCAGATGGACGTGAAAATGCAGTTAACCAGCAAGGGGCTCAGCCTCTCCCTCGATCGTCCCCATGTGATGGGGATCCTCAATGTGACGCCCGACTCCTTCTCCGATGGCGGTAATTTCAACCAATTTGAACGGGCAATGGGCCATGCGCGCCAGATGGTCTCTGACGGTGCGACCCTCATCGACATCGGTGGCGAGTCTACCCGCCCTGGTGCGCCCGATGTGAGCGAGCAGGAGGAGCTGGACAGGGTCATTCCTGTCGTGGAGCAGATGGTACGTGAGCTGGATGTGATGATCTCCCTCGATACCTCCAAAGCGGCTGTGATGCGGGAGGGTTGCAAGGTGGGTGCCCATCTGATCAATGATGTGCGGGCGCTGCAAGAGCCTGGAGCGCTGCAGGCCGCGGCCGAAGCTGCTGTTCCTGTCTGCCTGATGCACATGCAAGGTCAGCCGCGAACCATGCAAGTCGAGCCGCACTATGACGACCTGATCGGGGAGGTACGCGCCTTCTTTGATGAGCGTATTGCGGCTTGTCTGGCGGTCGGGATCCGTCGTGAAGAGCTGTTGCTGGATCCGGGATATGGCTTTGGCAAAACCCTTGCACACAACTATCAGCTGTTAGCGGCTCAAAAGGAACTGCTTGATTATGGCTTGCCGCTATTGGTGGGGATGTCGCGAAAGTCTATGATAGGCAACCTGCTGGGCCGTCCGGTGGATGAGCGTCTGGCGGGCAGTCTGGCATGCGCCCTTATCGGCATGCAGCATGGGGCCCGCATCATCAGGGTACACGATGTACGGGAGACCATCGACGCATTGCGCGTCGGTTGGTTGGCAATGACGGGACAAGATTTTATTTCCAGATAATAAAGAGAACAGACAATGGCAAGAAAGTATTTCGGTACCGATGGTGTGCGCGGCAAGGTTGGTGAATACCCGATCACCCCTGATTTTGTGATGAAATTGGGTTGGGCTGCCGGCAAGGTGCTCTCCAAGAAGGGCACCAAAAAGGTGCTGATTGGAAAAGATACCCGCATCTCCGGTTACATGCTGGAATCCGCGCTGGAAGCGGGGCTCTCCGCGGCAGGCCTTAAAGCCATTCTGATGGGACCCATGCCAACACCGGCGGTTGCCTACCTGACTCGCACTTTCCGTGCCGAAGCTGGCATCGTCATCAGCGCTTCCCACAACCCCTTCTACGACAACGGCATCAAGTTTTTCTCCGCCGATGGCACCAAGCTGCCTGATGATGTCGAGCTGGCTATCGAAGCCGAGCTGGATCACGAGCTCAAGTGTGTCGAGTCTGCCGAACTTGGCAAAGCGGTGCGCATTGATGATGCTGCCGGTCGCTATATCGAATTTTGCAAGAGCACCTTCCCCTCCCACATGAATCTGGATGGGGTGAAAATGGTGGTCGACTGTGGCCACGGCGCCACTTACCACATTGCGCCTTCGGTTTTCCGCGAGCTGGGTGCTGAAGTGATCACCATGGGCTGTGCCCCGGATGGTCTCAACATCAACGATGGTGTCGGTTCGACTGCGCCTGACGCACTGGTTGCCAAGGTACTGGAGTGCAAGGCCGATCTGGGGGTTGCCTTTGATGGCGATGGTGACCGTCTGATCATGGTTGACCATACCGGTTATCTCATCGACGGTGACGAAGTGCTCTATATCATCGCGCGCGATGCCCTGCGCAATGGTCGCCTCAAAGGCGGTGTCGTCGGCACCCTGATGGCCAACATGGGTCTGGAGCTGGCGCTGCAAACTCTGGGCATTCCGTTTGCTCGTGCCAAGGTGGGTGACCGCTATGTGCTGGAGATGATGGAAGAGAAGGGCTGGCGCATCGGTGGCGAGAACTCCGGCCACATTATCTGTCTGGATCAGACCACTACGGGTGATGGCATCGTAGCCGCCTTGCAGGTGCTTACCGCCATGCGCAGTGCCGAGATGCCGCTGGCCAAGCTGCGCTCCGGCATGAGCAAGTTCCCGCAGGTTCTGGTGAATGTTCGCTTTGCCGAAGGCAAAGATCCGCTGGCCGCTGATGCTGTCATGGCTGAGGTTGCCAAGGTGGAACAGGAGCTGGCTGGTCGTGGTCGCGTACTGTTGCGTAAATCAGGTACCGAACCGCTGATCCGGGTCATGGTCGAAGGGGAGCATGAACAGCAGGTGCGTGACATGGCTCAGCGCATCGCCAAGCAGGTTGAATCGGCGTTTTAATGAACAACCAGGGCGGCTTTTTAGCCGCCCTGGTTGTATCTTGTTCAAACGATTCAAAAATTTAAAAATAGCACTTGTCAGCTGAGCATCCTCTGGATATTATCAGCCCCGCTTTCGCAAGGGAGTTGCCGATGGGACATCGTAAGCCGTTTGTAGCAGCCAACTGGAAGTTGCACGGTAGTAAGTCGCAGTTAGAGCAGTTTACGAGTCAGTGTCTAAGCGGCGTTGACGGAAAAGTAGATGTGGTTCTCTGTCCTTCCCATGTGCATCTCGACTTTAGTGCTTCACTGCTCAATGAGCAGAAGGTAATAAAGTTGGGGGCTCAGAATGTGAGTCAGCACGCTACTGGCGCTTACACTGGAGAAATCTCGTGTCAGATGCTGGTTGAGGCAGGGTGTCGTTACGTATTGGTAGGGCACTCCGAGCGCAGGCGTATCTTTGGTGAGACCAGTTTTATCGTCGCAGAGAAGTTTGCGGCAGCCAGAGCGGCAGGCTTGATTCCCATCCTCTGTTTAGGTGAATCAGGTGCGGCGAGGCAGGCGAGAAGAGCCTTCGAGGTGATCGCTGAAGAGCTGGATATCGTCATAGAGAAAAATGGCGCGATGGCTTTCGATAATGCTATCATCGCCTACGAGCCGATTTGGGCTGTAGGTACAGGTAAATGCGCCACACCCGAGCAGGCACAAGAGGTTCATTCCTTTATACGTGGTCGCTTGGCGGAGGATACTCCGGTAATAGGTGAGAAAGTTAGAATCATCTATGGTGGGAGCGTAACGCCGAGCAACGCGAGAGATTTGTTTGCACAGCCCGACATTGATGGCGGACTGATTGGCGGAGCAAGCCTCGATAGCGATGCGTTTTTAGGAATTGTTGAAGCGGCAAAGGGTGCAAGTTAAATGTACGAGATTCTTTTAGTCGTTTATCTGCTGGTTTCACTGGCTCTGATTGGTCTGGTGATGATTCAGCAAGGTAAAGGGGCTGATATGGGCGCCTCCTTCGGCGCAGGGGCATCGAACACAGTATTCGGCTCCGGTGGTTCAGGCAGTTTCCTGACCAGAACAACAGCAATTTTGGCTACTGTGTTTTTCGTTATCAGCCTGGTGCTTGGATCTATGTCCAGCAACAAGGTCAAGCAGGGTAGTGAATGGGAAAATCTGCAACAAACCCAACAGGTTGAGCAGACCAAAGCGCCAGTGAAGAAAGATACTGACGTTCCCGAGTAAGAGTTTTGCCGTGGTGGTGGAATTGGTAGACACGCTATCTTGAGGGGGTAGTGCTCTAGGGTGTGCGGGTTCGAGTCCCGCCCACGGCACCAATTAAGCAGTGAACTCGGGAAACCGAGTGTATTATAGCCAGTCAGTCTTGTATCGAGAGAGTGAAGTGGCTATAATCTCGCACGATTTCGGACGCGGGGTGGAGCAGCATGGTAGCTCGTCGGGCTCATAACCCGAAGGTCGTCGGTTCAAATCCGGCCCCCGCAACCAAATTTCACGCATTTCCTACGCTCAGGAAGGCGGTCGCTGCGAGGCGACAATCAGGGTAAAGCGCCAAGCCCCGATTTGACATCGGGGCTTTTTGTTATGTGCAATTTACTCTGAATCGATATCTATCTGGGCTTTATGCCCTTTTTTTGTTTTTCGGAGGGTGACTTTGGCTACGTTGGAACAACGTTTGACCGATCTGCTCGAGGCTCCGGTCGTTGCCTTGGGTTTTGAACTTTGGGGTATTGAGTTTATCCGTGCGGGTAAACACTCCACCTTGCGTGTCTATATCGACGGCGAGCAGGGTGTGACTGTCGAGAACTGTGCTGAGGTCAGCCATCAGGTTGGCGCCATCATGGACGTCGAAGATCCCATCACCGAGGAGTATTACCTCGAGGTATCCTCCCCAGGCCTGGATCGTCCCCTGTTCAAGGTTGCCCATTTCGAAAAATACGTTGGCCAAGAGGCGGCGGTAACGCTTCGGATGGCAACAAACAACCGCCGCAAGTTCAAAGGCGTAATCAAAGCTGTGCAAGGCGACATGATCACCCTGACAGTAGATGGTAAGGACGACGTGTTGGCTTTCACCAATATCCAAAAAGCGAACATAGTGCCGAACTTTGGTTAACGAGGCTATCGGATATGAATAAAGAGATTTTGCTGGTCGTTGACGCAGTATCCAACGAGAAAGCGGTACCCCGTGAGAAGATCTTCCAGGCTCTGGAAACCGCGCTGGCGACTGCGACCAAGAAGAAATATGAAGGCGAGATTGAAGTTCGGGTCGAAATCGATCGCAAGACCGGTGACTACGACACTTATCGCCGCTGGGTCGTCATTGCGGATCAAGCCGCGATGGAGAACCCCTATGCTGAAATCACCCTGGAAGCGGCGCAGATTGATCAGCCGGAGATCCAGATCGGTGAGTATGTTGAAGACCAGATCGACTCTGTGACCTTCGACCGTATCACTACCCAGACCGCCAAGCAGGTTATCGTGCAGAAAGTGCGCGAAGCCGAGCGTTCACAAGTAGTTGATCAGTTTAAAGATAAAGAAGGCACCATCATCAGTGGTGTGGTCAAGAAGAGCAACCGCGACAACGTCATCCTGGATCTGGGCAGCAATGCTGAAGCCGTGATCTTCCGTGATGACATGCTGCCGCGTGAAACCTTCCGCCCGGGTGACCGTGTCCGTGGCCTGCTCTACGCAGTACGCCCGGAAGCCCGTGGTTCCCAGCTGTTTGTCAGCCGTTCCAGCCCGGACTTCCTGAAAGAGCTGTTCCGTATCGAAGTACCGGAGATCGGTGAAGAGATGATCGAAATCATGGGCGCAGCCCGTGATCCGGGTTCCCGTGCCAAGATCGCGGTGAAGACCAACGATCGTCGTATCGACCCGATCGGTGCCTGTATCGGTATGCGTGGTGCCCGTGTGCAAGCAGTTTCCGCAGAGCTGAGCGGTGAGCGCGCCGACATCGTGCTGTACGATGACAACCCGGCCCAGTACGTGATCAATGCCATGGCACCTGCCGATGTGGCTTCCATCATCGTTGATGAAGACAACCACACCATGGATATCGCCGTGGAAGCTGCCAACTTGGCTCAGGCCATCGGTCGCAATGGTCAGAACGTGCGTCTGGCCTCCCAGCTGACCGGTTGGGAGCTGAACGTGATGACCGTTGAGGACATGCGTGCCAAGCACCAGGCCGAAAACGACCGCATCATGAACCTGTTCACCAGCACCCTGGATATCGATGACGATTTCGCTGGTCTGCTGATGGAAGAGGGCTTCTCTACCCTGGAAGAGATCGCCTTTGTACCGGTCAACGAGCTGCTGGCTATCGACGGTCTGGATGAAGACATGGTCGAAGAGCTGCGCAAGCGCGCCAAAGATGCCCTGACTACCAAGGCACTGGCCAAAGAAGAGTCTTTCGATGGCGTTGAGCCGTCCGAAGAGCTGCTCAATCTGAACGGTCTGAGCCGCGAACTGGCTTACACTCTGGCGGGCCGTGGCGTGGGCACCCTGGAAGATTTGGCTGAGCAAGGTATCGATGACCTTGCTGATATTGAAGGGCTGACTGCCGAGAAGGCAGGTGAGCTCATTATGGCTGCTCGCAATATCTGTTGGTTCGGAGAAGAGCAGTCCGAGTAAGATCAAACGGAGGAAAATGAATGGCAGAAGTATCAGTCAAACAACTTGCCACTGACATCGACACACCGGTTGATCGTCTTCTCCAGCAGTTTGTCGATGCCGGTATCAGCAAGAGCAAGGCCGACGACATGGTCAGCGAGTCTGAGAAACAGGCTCTGCTGGCACACCTGAAGAAACAGCATGGAGGTGACGAGGTCGCCGCTCCTGCCCGCATGACCTTGCAGCGCAAGACCAAGAGCACCATCAGTGTTCAGGGGACTGGCGGCAAGAACAAGGAAGTGCAGGTAGAAGTGCGCAAGTCTCGCACCTATGTAAGACGCTCGGCGCTGGAAGATGAACAGCGTCAGGCGGAAGCCGAGGAAACAGCGCGTTTGGAAGCAGAAGAAAAAGCTCGTCGCGAGGCCGAAGAGAAGGCTCGCCTCGAAGCTGAAGAGAAGGCTCGCCGTGAGGCTGAGCAGGCTCGTCGTGAAGCTGAGGAAAAGGCGCGGATCGAGGCACAATCAAAGGCTCGACAGGCTTCACAGCCCGCCAAAGCAGCCAGTAGCACAGCTCAGCAAGAGGCAGAAAAGATGGCCAAGCGCGAAGCAGAAGAACTGAAGCGCCAACAGGAACAAACAGCTTTGAAAAAGGCTGAAGAACTCGCCGCGAAGAAAGCCGAAGAGGCTCGTCTCATGGCGGAACAGAACGCAGCCCGCTGGGCTGAAGAAGAGGCCGCTCGCGCCAAAGAGAGCAGCGACTACCATCTGACCACCAACAAGCATGCGCAAGCCGCAGAAGACGAGTTGGATCGGAAAGAAGAGACCAGCCGCCGCACTGCCGCAGCTGCCAAGGCACCGAAGAAAGCCGGTCGTCGTGAAGATGATCGTGACTCTCGCAACCCGCGTGCCCGTAAAGGCAAGCGCGGCAAGGTCGCCATGCCGAACGCCATGAAGCATGGCTTCAACAAGCCGGCTGCCGTGGTGAACCGCGACGTCGTCATCGGCGAGACCATCACTGTGGCCGAGCTGGCCAACAAGATGGCCGTCAAGGGCGTTGAAGTCATCAAGGTGATGATGAAGATGGGTGCCATGGCCACCATCAACCAGGTGATCGATCAGGAGACCGCTCAGCTGGTCGCCGAGGAGATGGGTCACAAGGTTGTGCTGCGTCGTGAGAACGAGCTGGAAGAGGCGGTACTGTCCGATCGTGACGAGACCTCCGAAGCCAAGCCGCGCGCACCGGTCGTGACCATCATGGGTCACGTTGACCACGGTAAGACCTCGCTGCTCGACTACATTCGTAAAGCCAAGGTTGCTGCTGGCGAAGCCGGTGGTATTACCCAGCATATCGGTGCTTACCACGTCCAGACTGACAGTGGCATGATCACCTTCCTGGATACCCCAGGTCACGCGGCGTTTACCTCCATGCGTGCTCGTGGTGCCAAGGCGACCGATATCGTTGTTCTGGTTGTTGCAGCTGACGACGGCGTGATGCCGCAAACCATCGAAGCTATCCAGCACGCCAAGGCGGCCGGTGTGCCGCTGGTTGTTGCGGTCAACAAGATCGACAAGCCTGAAGCGGATCCGGATCGCGTCAAGACCGAACTGGCCCGTTACAACGTCATGTCCGAAGATTGGGGTGGAGACTGCCAGTTCGTGCACGTATCCGCCAAGTCTGGCGAAGGCATCGACGACCTGCTGGAAGCCATCCTGATCCAGGCCGAAGTACTGGAGCTGAAAGCGGTGGTTGACGGCATGGCCAACGGCGTCGTGATCGAATCCTTCCTGGATAAAGGTCGTGGTCCGGTTGCTACCGTACTGGTACAAGAAGGTACTCTGCGTCAGGGCGACATCGTTCTGTGTGGTCTCGAGTACGGCCGTGTTCGCGCCATGCGTGACGAACTGGGTCGCGAGATCAAGGAAGCGGGTCCGTCCCTGCCGGTGGAAATCCTGGGTCTGTCCGGCGTTCCCTCTGCCGGTGACGAAGCCACCGTTGTCCGTGACGAGAAGAAAGCCCGTGAAGTGGCGCTCTATCGTCAGGGTAAGTTCCGCGAAGTCAAGCTGGCTCGCCAGCAGAAGGCCAAGCTGGAAAACATGTTCGCCAACATGACCGAGGGCGAAGTGTCCGAAGTGAACGTGGTGATCAAGGCCGACGTACAAGGTTCTGTGGAAGCGATCTGCGATGCGCTGGTCAAACTCTCCACCGACGAAGTGAAGGTGAAGATCGTGGGTTCCGGCGTAGGTGGTATCACCGAAACCGACGCGACCCTGGCTGCTGCTTCCAGCGCCATCCTGGTTGGTTTCAACGTCCGTGCCGACGCATCTGCGCGCAAGGTCATCGAATCCGAGAGCCTGGATCTGCGTTACTACTCCGTCATCTATGACCTGATCGACGAAGTGAAGCAGGCCATGAGCGGCAAGCTGGCCCCTGAGTATCGTCAGGAGATCATCGGTCTGGCTGAAGTGCGTAGCGTCTTCAAGTCTCCGAAGTTCGGCGCCGTTGCCGGCTGTATGGTTACCGAAGGTGTGGTCAAGCGTTCCAACCGTATCCGTGTTCTGCGTGACAACGTGGTTATCTATGAAGGCGAGCTGGAATCCCTGCGCCGCTTCAAGGATGACGTCAACGAAGTTCGCAACGGCTACGAGTGTGGTATCGCGGTCAAGAACTACAACGACGTGCGCGAAGGCGACCAGATCGAAGTTTACGAGACTGTTGAAATCCAACGGACTCTGTAAGCCGAGAGTTAGACAAAATAGGGGGCCGCGGCCCCCTTTTATCGCAGGATAGAATATGGCCAGAGAATTCAGCCGGACCCGTCGGGTCGGACAGCAGATCCAGCGTGAAATTGCGCTGATCCTGCAGCGCGAGGTGAAAGACCCGCGCATCGGCATGGTGACCGTTTCCGATGTGGAAGTGTCCCGTGACCTCAACTATGCCAAGATTTACGTCACCTTCTTGCAGCTGGAAAATGATGCCGAGCGCATCAAGGAAGGCTTGCAGGGTCTGACCGAAGCAGCCGGATATATCCGTAGTCTGCTGGGCAGTGCCATGCGTCTGCGCGTGGTGCCCGAGCTGCGTTTCTACTACGACCAGACCCTGGTCGAGGGGATGCGTCTCTCCAACCTGGTGACCAACACTGTGCGTGAAGACAAGCGTCGCATGGCCGAATCCGGCCGTGACGAAGAAGCTGAATCCGCACCGGATGACACGACTGAGGATAAAGCCTGAGATGACCCGAAGACGTCGTTTCAAGGGCCGTGATGTGCACGGCATTCTGCTGCTGGACAAGCCGACCGGCCTGACCTCCAACGATGTGTTGCAGAAGGTCAAGCGCATCTACAACGCCGCCAAGGCCGGTCACACCGGCGCACTGGATCCGCTGGCGACCGGCATGCTGCCGATCTGCCTCGGCGAGGCCACCAAGTTCTCCCAGTATCTGCTGGAAGCGGACAAACGCTATGAGGTGACCGCCAAACTGGGCGAGCGCACCAACACCAGCGACTCCGATGGTGAGGTGGTCTCCACCCGTCCGGTGAACGTGGCTGTCGGAACCCTGATCGAGGCGCTGGACCAGTTCCGTGGCCCCATCATGCAGGTGCCGTCCATGTACTCCGCGCTCAAGCACAACGGCCGTCCGCTCTACGAATATGCCCGCGAAGGCATCGAGATTGAGCGTGAAGCCCGTCCCATCACCGTATTCGAGCTCAAACTGCTGAGCTTTGAAGGTGATGAGGTGCGCCTTGAAGTGCACTGCAGCAAAGGCACCTACATCCGCTCTCTGGTGGATGATCTGGGTGAAGTGCTGGGCTGTGGTGCCCACGTGACTCAGTTGCGCCGTACCCAGGTGGCCAGCTATCCGTATGAACGGATGCTGACTCTGGAGCAACTCGAGTGCATCTTCGAGCAGGCCAAGGCCGAGAGCATCCCGCCGCGCGAGCAGCTGGATCCGCTGTTGCTGCCGATGGATACCGCCGTAGCAAGCTTGCCCGAGGTGAACATGCTGGCGGTTGTGGCTGCCTATGTGAATCAGGGCCAGGCCGTGCAGGTGGCAGGTGCGCCGCAAAGCGGTCAGGTTCGCATGACGGTCGGCCCGGAGCGCGAGTTCATCGGGGTTGGCGAGATTGATGATGATGGCCGCGTCGCCCCCAAGCGACTGGTGCGTTATCACGACGAGGAGTGATCCTCAGGCGTTATCAGCACGTCTTTCCCGTTTCGCCTCTTTATCGTTGCGAAAAGGGGCGGGGACGATTATGATACCGCCCTCATTTCACGGCTGAATTAGAGATTGGCTGTGAACCTTTAAACACTCTACTGGAGTATTACCATGTCTCTAAATGCTGAGATCAAAGCTCAAATCGTTGCTGACAACGCTCGTTGCGCCAACGACACCGGTTCCCCCGAAGTGCAAGTTGCCCTGCTGACTGCCCAGATCAACCATCTGCAAGGTCACTTCAAAGAGCACTCCAAGGACCACCACGGTCGTCGCGGTCTGCTGCGCATGGTTTCCCAGCGTCGTAAGCTGCTGGACTACCTGAAGCGTAAAGATTCCGAGCGTTATGCTGCTCTGATCGCCAAGCTGGGTCTGCGTCGTTAATCGACCATCAGATTTCGCGAAAAAGGGGAACCGTCAGGTTCCCCTTTTTTATTGCTCTTCAAGCCGTTGCCTGCCTCACAGAATTCGCGTCACCGCTTACCTTTTGCATCGAATCAAGTATACTTGTGCGCGAATTTTAAGAGCCAAATTGTAAAAAGGAAATTCACGTGAATCCTATTGTAAAGTCATTCCAGTACGGTCAACACACCGTCACTCTGGAAACCGGTGTGATGGCCCGTCAAGCCACTGCGGCCGTTATGGTCAGCATGGACGATACCTGCGTATTTGTGACCGTAGTCGGCAAGAAAGAGGCCGATCACGGCCGTGATTTCTTCCCGCTGACCGTCAACTACCAGGAGCGTACCTATGCTGCTGGTCGTATCCCGGGTGGTTTCTTCCGTCGTGAAGGCCGTCCGAGCGAAGGCGAGACCCTCATCTCCCGTCTGATCGACCGTCCTATTCGTCCGCTGTTCCCGGAAGGCTTCCTCAATGAGGTTCAGGTCGTTGCGACCGTAATGTCCGTGAATCCGGCCGTATCCCCCGACATCGTTGCCATGATCGGTGCCTCTGCTGCACTGGCCATCTCCGGTATCCCGTTTGGCGGCCCGATCGGCGCTGCTCGCGTGGGTTACATGAACGGTCAGTATGTGCTGAACCCGACCACCACCGAACTGCCGCAGAGCGATCTGGATCTGGTGGTTGCCGGTACTGCCAACGCGGTACTGATGGTTGAGTCCGAAGCGGCCATCCTCTCCGAAGAGGTAATGCTGGGTGCCGTGGTGTACGGTCACGAGCAGATGCAGACCGTGATCAATGCGATCAACGAGTTTGCCGCTGCCGTTGGCACCAAGCCGTGGGATTGGACTCCGCCTGCCGTCAACGAAGCGCTGAAAGCCAAGGTTGCCGAGCTGGCGAGCGCCGAACTGGGTGAAGCCTACCGCATCACCGAGAAGGCTGTTCGTTACGAAACCATCGCGGCCATCAAGGGTCGTGTGGTTGAGCAAGTTATTGCTTCCGGTGTGGAAGAAGATGCCAAGAAGATCGGCGAAGAGTTCCACAGCCTGGAAAGTCGCATCGTTCGTGGTCGCGTAGTACGTGGTGAGCCGCGTATCGATGGTCGCGATCCGGAAATGATCCGCGCCCTGAGCGTAGGTACCGGCATTCTGCCCCGTGCCCACGGTTCTGCCCTGTTCACCCGTGGTGAAACTCAGGCCATCGTGGTCGCCACTCTGGGTACCGAGCGTGACGCCCAGAACATCGACGAGCTGACCGGCAACCGTGCCGATCGCTTCATGCTGCACTACAACTTCCCGCCATACTGTGTCGGTGAGACCGGCATGATGGGTAGCCCGAAGCGTCGTGAAATCGGTCACGGCCGTCTGGCCAAGCGCGGCGTTGCTGCCGTGATGCCGAGCGCCGCCGAGTTCCCGTACGTGGTGCGCGTGGTCTCTGAAATTACCGAATCCAACGGTTCCTCCTCCATGGCGTCTGTCTGTGGTTCCTCTCTGGCGCTGATGGATGCCGGTGTGCCGATCAAGGCCTCCGTTGCCGGTATCGCCATGGGTCTGGTGAAGGAAGAAGAAGGTTTCGTCGTGCTGTCCGACATTCTGGGTGACGAAGATCACCTGGGCGACATGGACTTCAAAGTAGCCGGTACCACCGAAGGTGTGACCGCGCTGCAGATGGACATCAAGATCGAAGGCATCAC
Organism: Aeromonas sp. R4-1; assembly: GCF_040908325.1. Classification (NCBI taxonomy): domain Bacteria; kingdom Pseudomonadati; phylum Pseudomonadota; class Gammaproteobacteria; order Aeromonadales; family Aeromonadaceae; genus Aeromonas; species Aeromonas sp. R4-1. Next base: position 34,712 of record NZ_JBFODM010000050.1, on the reverse strand, counting down.
CAAAGAGATCATGGAGATTGCTCTGAAGCAAGCTCGTGGCGCTCGTCTGCACATCCTGAAAGTGATGGACGAAGCTATCCAGGCTCCCCGTGCCCAGATCTCCGATTTTGCACCGCGTATCCACACCATCAAGATCAATCCTGAGAAGATCAAGGACGTGATCGGTAAGGGTGGTTCCGTGATCCGTGCGCTGACCGAAGAGACCGGCACCAACATCGAGCTGGATGATGACGGTACTGTACGTATCTCCGCCGTGGCCAACGAAGCCGCCATGGAAGCGATCCGTCGCATCGAGGCCATCACCGCCGAGATCGAAGTGAACCGCATCTATGAAGGTAAAGTTGTTCGTCTGGCCGATTTCGGTGCATTCGTCAACATTCTGCCGGGCAAAGATGGTCTGGTACACATCTCCCAGATCACTGACGCTCGCGTGCAGAACGTGGCTGACCACCTGACCATCGGTGACGTGGTCAAGGTGAAGGTACTGGAAGTGGACCGTCAGGGCCGCGTACGTCTCTCCATCAAGGAAGCGAACGCCCCGACCGAAGCAGCTGCACCTGCTGCTGACGCCGCTCCGGCCGCTGAAGAAGCGCCTGCTGCAGAGTAATCTGCTCGCCTGATACCGATTGGTTCCGGTTGATGTAAAAAGTCCGGCTCCCCAATGGGAGCCGGACTTTTTTATGGTCAAAACGCGCAATAAGGGATTACTTGCCGAGGATGGCGTACTGCATCTCTTGCAAGGGGAGCACATGACGGGCTGCTCCCAGCTTGATCGCCTCCTTGGGCATGCCGAAGACCACGCAGGAGGCCTCATCCTGGGCATAGGTGTTGGCACCCGCATCCAGCATCTCGCGCAATCCCCGGGCACCGTCATCCCCCATGCCGGTCATGATGATGCCGGTGGCATTCTTGCCGGCATATTTGGCGACGGAGCGAAACAGCACATCTACCGAGGGGCGATGGCGGTTGATAAGCGGCCCGTCGACCACCTCGACGTGATAGTAGGCACCGCTGCGTTTGAGCAGCATATGCTTGCCTCCGGGGGCAATCAGCGCCAGCCCAGGGATCACCCGGTCATTATTCCTCGCCTCCCGCACTTCTATCTGGCAGACCCCGTTCAGGCGTTCTGCAAACATGGCGGTAAATTTCTCCGGCATGTGCTGCACGATGACAATGCCGGGGCTGACCCGGGGTAAGGCAGTCAGTACGGCTTCCAGCGCCTGGGTGCCGCCGGTCGAGGTGCCGATGGCGATGAGGCGCTCGGTGGTTTGTGCCATGGCGTGCTGGTTGGGCGCCAGCATGGCATCTGCGTTGAGTTTGGTGCTGACTGGTACAGAGGAGGGCTTGCCCACGCGCTTGAGGTTGGCCTGGGCCGCAGCACGTACCGCCATAGCCAGGTCGTGGGCAGATTCTTGCAGAAAGCTTTTTATCCCCATGGTCGGTTTGGTGATGATGTCCACCGCGCCGGCAGCCATTGCCTGCAAGGTGGTCTCGGCCCCCTTTTCGGTGAGGGAGGAGCAGATCACCACCGGGGTTGGATGCTCTGCCATGATCTTGGAGAGAAAAGTGATGCCATCCATACGGGGCATCTCCACATCGAGCACGATGACGTCAGGCCACTCTTTCTTCAGTTTTTCCTGGGCAAACAGGGGGTCCGATGCCGTGGCTATCACCCGGATATCGGGCTCCTGCTCCAGCACCGCTTGCAATACCTGTCTGACCACGGCGGAATCATCCACCAGCATGACCCGGATCTGCTTCATTCTCGCGACTCCCGTTGATGTGGCAGACGATGATGGCGGAGCCAGACACTGCCGTTGCTGAGCTCAAAGAGCAAGCTTCGGTGGCCGCTATGGCCAAGATGATGAGCCTTGATATCAAGGCCAAGGTGTCGGGTCAGCTGCCAGGCTGCCTGAATATTTTTGGCGGCGACATTGTTGTCGCTCTGTGCGTATTGAGGCTCGGTAAACATGTTGCCACCCCCGAACAACTTGGCCTCATATTCATGGATAGGGGCGGGATAGTGACTGGCCGCTTGCAGCAGCAAGGCGAGGGCCTCATCGGCATAGCGCCCATCCAGCTTGGTAGAGGGATTGCGCCGACTTGGCAGCATGTAGTGACACATTCCTCCCTGTTTCTGCTCCGGATGCCACAAGGTGATGGCAATACAGGAGCCCAGTACGGTTCTGACCACCACATCCTCCTTGCCAAAAAAGAGCTCTCCCGGTTGCAGGATCACCTCCCGAGTCATGACTTATCTCTTCTGATAGATGGAAGGCGAGACAAGCTGCAGGCCGTGGCGCAGGCCATGCAGGCTCTCGGCGTGGCTCACCAGCAGGTAGCCACCGGGTTTGAGTCTGGGTACCAGCCGCTGCAATACTTGCCCTTTGGTCTCCTTGTTGAAGTAGATCATCACGTTTCTGATGAAGATGACGTCAAACATGCCGATGTCCGGCAGATCCTGATTGAGGTTGATCTGCATGAACTGCACCTTGTCCCGCAACTTGCGATCGATGATGAAGATGCCCTCCTGCAGGCCCACACCCTTGAGGCAATATTTCATCAAAAAGGGCAGTGGAATATTTTGCGCCCGCTCGATGGGGTAGCGACCGCTCATCGCCTGTTCCAGCACCCGGGACGAGATATCGGAGGCCAGGATCTCCCAGTTGAAGGTACTGCGTTTTTCCGCGAGGGTCATGGCCAGACTGTAGGGCTCCTCGCCGGATGAGCTGGCAGCGCTCCAGACCCGCAATGGTTGCTCGGGCGGGAGCGCTGAGACTATCTCCCGTGTCAGAAACTCGAAGTGTTTGGGCTCCCTGAAAAAGTAGGTTTCGTTGGTGGTAAGGAGATCGAGCGCCAGCTGCAGTTCGCTGCTGCGATCGTTCATGATGAGCTGGAAGTAGTCGTCATAACTATCCAGCTCATAGTGGCAGAGTCGCTTCGCCAGGCGGCTGGCTACCAGCGCCTTCTTGGCCGGAGACAGCTCTATCCCCGCCGTTTGATGAAGCCAGCGTTGGAAACGGGAGAACTCATCATCATGCAGCTGGGTTTGATACAAAAAACTGTTCCTCTAACTGTGTTGTCGGAGATGGGAGAGGCAACGCCTCTCCCGTGACTAGAACCGGACAAAATCGCCATCGCCGATGGGGCGTTGCACTGTGGCGGCTCGTTCCCGACTGTTGGCAGTGCTCTCGTTCATAAAGCGACCTCGGGTATTGGGGTGAAGATGCGAGCTGGCTGCTTTACCTTCTTTGGCGTGGGCCTCCAAGGTAAAGAACTCCATGGCCAGTTGCAGCTGTTCAGCCTGGCTGCTCATCTCTTCTGCTGTGGCTGGCAGCCAGCTCTTCGCTGCAAGAAGCGTTCTGCTGGGTAACCTGACTCAGCTGGTTCATGGCCTGGTTGATCTGGCTGACACCGGTGGATTGCTCAACCGAAGCGGCACTGATCTCCTGCACCAGATCCGAGGTCTTGTTGATTGAAGGAACCATCTGATCCAACAAACGACCTGCTTTTTCCGCCATCTCGACACTGCTGGAGGCCAGCTCGCCAATCTCCTGTGCTGCAACCTGGCTGCGTTCGGCCAGTTTGCGCACCTCCGCCGCCACTACGGCAAAGCCTTTGCCGTGATCGCCTGCCCGCGCCGCTTCGATAGCTGCGTTGAGAGCCAACAGATTGGTTTGGTAGGCGATGTCATCGATGATGCCAATCCGTCTGGCGATCTGCTTCTTGGCATCCACAGTCAGTTTGACCGCTTCTCCTCCCTCTACGGCCTCTTTGGCTGCCTTGCTGGCCATGCCATCGGTGACCTGGGCATTGTCGGTATTCTGGTTGATGCTGGCGCTCATCTGTTCGATGGAGGCGCTGGTCTCCTCCATGCTGGAGGCCTGTTCACTGCTAGATTGGCTGATCGACTGGGCGGTCGCGCTTACCTGCTCGGCGGCACTGGAGAGGTTGTCAGAGGCGCCGCGCACTTCGGTGACGATGTTGGTGAGCGAAGCGATGGTCTTGTTGAGCGCATCCTTGGTGGTGCCAAACACACCGGGGTAGTCCGCCTCAATCTGTTGGGTCAGATCCCCTTTTGCCAAACATTGCACGACCCGGATGACGTCGTTGAGGGTGCTGTCGATCACTTCTGCAATCTGGTTGATCCCTTCTCCCATCGCCTGAAAGAAGCCGCTCTTGCCAGCAAGTTCCATCCTGCGGTGCAGCTCGCCATTAATCACGGCCTGCACAATGTCGGACATCTCTTTCTCTATCATCACTTCCTTGGTTCTGTCGGCCCATTCGACCACGGATCCCAACCGTTCTCCGGTATCGTTGAAGACCGGATTGGCGATCAGGGAGAAGGTGCGCCCCCCCAGCTGTATCTGGGTGCGGTAGGTGCTGTTGAGTTTGGCCAGCATGGCGCGCTGATGGCCGGGATTTTTATGAAAGCTGTCGATGTTGGCGCCCATCAGCTGATTGGCGTTGAAGCTTTAGAGCTCTTTCTTGATGTCGGTCTCAGCCTGATTGAGCATGCCGGTCACTGCCTCGTTCATATAGATAATGTCGAGGTTGGTATCGGCAATCATCACGTTGGTACTGGCGCAGTCGAGGGCTTTGCGAACCAATTGGTTCTCATGGAGCAGTACCTGGTTCTTTTTAATGTCGTTGCGGCTCTGTTCCAGCTTGTCACTGAGCAAGGTGACCACCTCGTTGATGGCATGTCCTACTTCACGCAAGGGGCTATCCATACCGGAAAGATCGAGTGGTGCTGGAACCTGCTCTGCCAAGACTGCGTGTTGCAGCTGGCCGATTGCGTCGAGTAACTGGGTCCGCTGCCTCACTTCGGTGGCATTGTCTCCGTAAGAGTGATTGGGTCATGAGCGTTTCCTTATGCTGCATGTCGTGGAGTATGGAGGCCTTTTCAGGAGGGTTGCAGGTTGCCTTGTGGCAACCTTGCCTGTGGCTGGGCCAGTTCGTTGAGTTGAGCCATCTCATCGAGTGACAACACTTTCCCGGTATCGATGAGGATGACGAATTTGCCGTTGACCTTGCCCATGCCGCTGATGAAATCGGCCCGGATGCGGGCACCAAAACTGGGTGGGGGCTCGATATCTGCTTGTGGGATACCCAGTACTTCCGATACGGAATCCACCACAACGCCAATATCCTGACCTAAAGGTTCATCGCCCTGCGGGGCCACCCCCTCAATAATGACGATGCAACTGCGGCGAGTGATGACCGAAGGTGCATTGCCAAAGCGGGCATTCAAGTCTACGACCGACACTACCGCTCCTCTGAGGTTGATTACGCCGCGAATAAAACCCGGCATCATCGGAACCGGAGTGATATTGCCGTATTCGATGATCTCTTTGACCCCCAGAATATTGATGGCGAACATCTCGTTGTTGATCAGAAATGTCAGGTACTGGGCATCGCCACTGCTCTCGTCAGCGGCCGCTGATGGCACCGTGATGTCGGTGGATGTATGCATGGTCGCCTCCGGTTAAAAGCGGACAAAATCCGCGTCATCAATGGAATGGGATGATGGTTGATTGGGCTGGCTGGCCCGTTGTGGGGGGGCGATGAAACTGCCTCTGGGAGGCATGCCCTTGTGGCCGGTTTCATGGGGCCTGATGTTGAGCTGCGCACTTTTCTCCAGAGCAAAAAAGGCCATGGTTTGCTGCAGTTCGCTGGCTTGCGAGCTCATCTCTTCGGCTGTGGCTGCCAGCTCCTCGCTGCTGGCCGCATTCTGCTGTGTTACTTGGTTAAGCTGGTTCATGGCCAGACTGATCTGGTTGGCAGCACTGGCCTGCTCGCCTGAGGCAGCATTGATCTCTTGTACCAGATCAGAGGTTTTGCGAATGGAGGGGACGATCCTCTCCAGCAGGTTGCCAGCCCGCTCTGCCTTGCTGACGCTGTCGGAAGAGAGTTCACCAATCTCCTGCGCTGCGATCTGGCTGCGCTCTGCCAGTTTTCTTACCTCGGCAGCAACCACCGCGAAGCCTTTGCCATGCTCTCCGGCGCGAGCCGCCTCGATGGCGGCGTTTAGGGCAAGCAGGTTGGTCTGGTAGGCAATGTCGTCGATGATGCTGACTTTCTTGGCGATTTGCTGCATGGCGGTCACCGTCTGTTGAACGGATTGGCCCCCTTCGGTTGCCTCCAGCACCGAGTTGCTGGCCATGCTGTCGGTGATCTTGGCGTTCTCGGTGTTCTGATTGATGCTGGCGCTCATCTGCTCGATAGAGGCGCTGGTCTCTTCAACGCTGGCTGCTTGCTCGCTGGTGGCCTGGCTCAATGCCTGCGCCGTATTGCTCACCTGATTGGAGGCATTGGTCAGGTTGTCGGCGGCGTTGCGTACCTCTTCGATGATATTGGTCAGCGCAGTGATGGTCCGGTTGAGGCCGTCTTTGGTCTGGCCAAAAATACCTGGGTAGGGCTCATCGATCCGTTGGGTCAGATCCCCTTTGGAGAGCGCGGTGGCGATGCGCATCACATCTTCCAGGCTGGTATCTGTCACATGGGAGAGGCGATTCAGCAGCTCGGATACCCGCTTGATATATCCTTGACGATCCTCCAGCGCAATCTTGTGGCTGAAGTCGCCCTGTTCGACAGCGGCGGTGACCAGCGTTTCGATATCCGTGATCAAGGCTCCCAGTTTCTTGACCATGTTATCCATCGCCATCAAGAGCTGACCCGCTTCATCGTTGGACTCTATCTGGATCGATACATCCAGATTGCCATCGGCCAGACTATTGGCCACGCGCAGAGCCTGTTCGATGGGGGTGATGATGCTTTTGATTAGCAGGGTGCCAAACCAGGCTGCGAGTGCGATGCCGACCGCGATAACCACCGCCATGGTTATCAGCATCACGTCATACCAGGATTGCGCTGCGGTATATTCCGACTTGGCCACATTGAGCTGCAGGTTGACCAGCTCGGTGATTTTGTTACCTATCGGGTCGATGGAGCCATAGAGGGCACCGTCAAAGTTGTTCAGCATGCCAGTAATCATGCCGTGCTGGGTGGCGAGGTATTTCTCCAGCTTGCCAATATCGGTATCGGCCGCGTTGAACAGGGTTGTCGCCTCGGCTGACAAACGCTGTTCATCTGGTGTGAGAGTGGTGGACTGGTAGTGATGCCACTCGTTTTTGATTGTCTGCTGGGCCTGTTGTATCTGCTTCAAAGCCTCTTCTGCCGGGATCAGCCCCGCATTGGCCTTGTTGAGGTTGTCGATGATCGAGACGGCATAGCTGTCGGAGATAGTCTTCAGCTGCTTGAGGGGAACCACCCTGTCGTTGTAAACGCGCTGCAACCCGGTATTGCTGCTCTGCATGTTGTATAACCCGAGGCTGCCAACAGCCAGCAGCAGCAGGCAGAGCATGCAGAGCAGTACGATAAGACGCAATTTGATGGTGGAATTTTTTAACATGATGGTCCCCTCAGTTGATGCTGGATTGAGGCAGGTTGCGCGACACTGTCAACCTGTTGAGCTGACAGGATTCCTGAGTGATTGCGTGCTGGATCAGCGAAGGAATGTCGAGGATCAGGGCGACCTCTCCCCCCCCCAGAATGGTTGAACCACTAATGCCCTGCAGGCGCTGGAACAATTTCCCCAACGGTTTGATGACGGTCTGGAATTCTCCCAGCAGTTCATCCACTACCAGCCCGGATTTTTTGCCTGCATGGCTGACCACGACAATGTTCTCGCGCCTCCCTTTGCTGCCATTGGTATCGAAGTAGTGTTGCAGGCGGATAAAGGGCAGCACCTCGCCACGCAAATTGATGTAATTGCGACCCTGGGTATCGGACAGTGCACTCTGGGTCAATTCAACGCACTCGATCACCATATCGAGGGGAATGACGTAGTGGGTGTCGCAGACTCGCACCAGGAAGCCGTCGATTATGGCAAGGGTGAGCGGCAGGCGGATCTGCACACGGGTTCCTTTTCCCGGGATGCTGTCCAGATCGACCGTGCCGCGCAGGGCAGTGATGTTGCGTTTGACGACATCCATGCCAACCCCGCGACCGGAGAGGTTGGTTATCGCCTCGGCGGTAGAGAACCCCGGCTCGAAGATCAGGTTGTATATCTCCTGATCTGTCAGCGTGGTGGTTGGGCTGATCAGACCGCGCTCGATGGCTTTTTGCTGGATCCTGGCTTTGTTGAGACCAGCTCCGTCATCCCGAATTTCGATGACGATACTGTTGGAGTCGTGATAGGCATTAAGATTCAGGGTGCCACGGGGGGATTTGCCTGCCAGCAGCCGTTGCTCTGCCGATTCGATGCCGTGATCCATCGAGTTTCTGACCAGATGCATCAGCGGATCGCCGATCTTCTCTACCACCGATTTGTCCAGTTCAGTCTCGGCTCCGGAGATCACCAGAGTGATATCCTTGTTCAGCTCCTGACTGACATCGCGCACCACCCGCTGGAAGCGGTTGAAGGTATCGCCGATAGGCACCATGCGCAGGCGCAGTGCACTGTCGCGGATCTCTTCCACCAGCATGGCAATGACTGAGGTGGCTTCCTGCAGTTGGCTTTCGCGGGTACGTTGGGCCAGCAGATTGGCTCCTGAACTGGCGACTACCAGCTCCCCGACCAGATTGATTAGATCATCCAGCTTGTCGGCATGCACCCTGACGTAACGGCCCTCTTTGCTCTTGCTCTCCTTGGTCTGGTTCTGTTTTTTCAGGGCGGCATCGACGACGGCTTCGTTGACGGCACCCTGCGCAATCAGGATTTCTCCGAGTTTGGGCGCTTGTTCTGCCGGGGTCGCTTGTTGTGCCTGCAGACGCTTGCTAACTCCTCTGCGGTGAGGGCGCCGGTGTTGACCAACAACTGGCCCAGCATGGTGCTATCTTCCGGTAGCGACTCGATCAGGTTGATGAACTCGGTGATCTTGCTGTGGGGCGGCAAGATGGTGATCTGACAGTCATCTCTGACAAATTCAAAGACATCGCTGATGGCCGTCTTGTCTGCCTGCGAGTCGAAGTCTATCTCGTAGCCGAGGTAGCAATTCTCCGGATCGAACTGTTCCCAATCCGGTAGCGCCTGATGGATGGTCTCCACTGAACATATGGTTCCGAGGGTGCCGAGATAGCGCAGAAATGCGGCCGGATCCATGCCATTGCGCAGCACATCGGGGCCAAAACGCAGGGAGATATGCCACAGGGAGGCGGCGCTGGTAATCCCTCCCTCTTTTTCGATCTTGGGTTCCGGCATATGTACAGTATCTGGCAGCGTGGCATGGGGGGCGCACTGATGACGGGTGAGAGTGAGCCTCAGCCGTTCATCCTGGTTGGCATCGCCCTCGCTTAAGGTGCTGCCCTGTTCTGCAACGACACTGATGAGCGTCTGGATGTGGTCACAGCTTTCCAGCAGGTCCTTGATCAGAGGAGAGGTGACGGTGAGCTGCTGATTGCGGATCTGGTCTAGCAGATCCTCGACAATATGGGTAAACCCGACTATTGGTTGCAGACCAAACAGGCCAGCCGACCCCTTGATGGTATGAGCAGCACGGAAGATGGCTCCAATCAGCTCGCTATTGTCAGGGTCCGATTCCAGTGATAGAAGGGCTGACTCCATCTCTTCAAGCAACTCGCGTGCCTCGGCGATATAGGTTTGTAAAGCCTGATCAAGATCGATGCTCACGGTGACTCCTTGTCATGGTGGCTCAGGGCCGTTCGCCATGGGTGATGAGGGTGGGGTCGCCAAAAAAGGCCGAGAGTTGGCAGAGCTCCAGCAGTTCAAGCACAACATGGCTGTGCCAGACCAGCGCCAGGGAGGTGCCCTGCTGCAGAGCGGTTTTCTTCGCTGCCAGCAGCAGTTGCAGCCCTGCGCTGTCTATCTCGGATACCGCCGCCAGATTCAGCTCCAGTTCGTTCCCCTGATGCAATAAGGGCGAGAGAGCATCTTTCAGCTCGCTGACTGTATAAATGGTGATCTCGTCCGGCATGGTCACCACTACCTTGTTGTCGAGTAGCTCACTCTGTAGTTGCATGATGTGCTCCGGATCACGGCATGATGAGCTTGGCGACTGCGGCCAGCATCTGTTCGGGCTGGAAGGGTTTGACCACCCAAGCTTTGGCTCCTGCGGCTTGTCCCTCCTGCTTCTTGCTGTCCTGAGACTCGGTGGTCAGCATGATGACAGGGGTAAATTTGTAGTTGGCCAGCTTTTTGGCCTCTTTGACGAAGGTGATGCCATCCATGTTCGGCATGTTGACGTCACTGATGATCAGGTTGATCTTCTTGCCATCTAGTTTGTTGAGCGCATCTTTGCCGTCAGAGGCTTCCATGACCTCATAACCGGCTCCCTTGAGGGTCATGCCCACGACTTGGCGAATAGTTGCCGAGTCATCCACGATCAGGATCGTTTTGCCCATATCTCTCTCCTAGAAAAATGTGATGTCGGCGCTGCTTGGTTGCGCGTTGACTGTACGGGTGGTGCGACCATGGTGAATATTGCGCTGTTCGTCGGTGGCGTATGAGAGCTCCATCTCTGCCAGCCAGCGATTGGCATCGATCTGGATTGGCCCTGTCGCATTGCTGCTCTGCTCCGAAGCAACCAGATGGCTGGAGAGGCTCTCCATGTTTTGTCTGACGTGGCTGAGGATCTGGCTGACTCTGTCTTGAAATTGCAGCGAGACAATGACGCTGGAGATTTCGCGATGGATATCGGTGCTCTCGTTTTGCAGCAGGGAGGCGGATTCCGCCAGGCTGTCAGTGGCATGGCGAAAACGGGCCAGCACCTGTTCGATTGTCTGCTCCGAGTTGAGCGCCGAGGCGTGATCCCGTGCGGCAGCATTTTCGGCAATCTGGAAGGCGCGACCGATAGCAGTATTGATGGTATCTACCTTGTCGGTCATCTTCTGGGCGGTTTCGCTGGAGAGGCGGGAGAGGTTGCGCACTTCATCCGCGACCACAGCAAAGCCACGACCTGCTTCCCCTGCACGAGCCGCTTCAATGGCGGCGTTGAGGGCCAGCAGGTTGGTCTGGGAGGCGATTTTGGCCACATCCATGGCCATGGTGTTGAGCTCTATGGTGTAGGTGGTCAGGCTTTTTATCTCACCCAACATGGCGTCCCGATTGGCCTGGGCGGAGTGCAGGATGGCAACCACTTCATTGAGCTGCTGCTGGCTCTCGCTCAAGACTCCAGCCATGCCACGGGAATTGGCATCACCCAGTTCTCCCGCTGCCAGATGAGAAGCATTGACAGCTTCTTCCAGCTTGTTGGCCAAGCCGCTGAAGCGTTGAGTCAGGTCAATCATCGCGGCTTCGGTTTGTTGACGAGAGCTTTCAATTTGCTGGGACCAGATGGGGAGTGCTTTCTCGCACACCTGTTCGAGCCCGATGATGGAGTGGGCGAGAGGATCGGTTGCGACGGTTTGTTCCTCTCCTGCACGATGTCGGAGTGTGTGCTGGTGGAAGTGACTGGATGTCCAGAGGGCGGCGGCAATACCAACCAGCACATTGAGCAGCAGGTAGAGAGGTGATAGCGCATCGGCGAGCTGCAGCAACAGGCAGCTGAGCAGAGCAAGCCCGATGCAGCAAATCCAGCAAACCGGTTCCCAAAGCGGTGTGTTCACGCCACTTTTGTGTTGTGCCATACGTAGCTTATCCCTGTGCAATTATTTGGTAAGAGGTAAAGGCGCGGGACCGAAACAGTCATGGTGCCCCTTGACGCTCTTTTCTTTATTTATAGTTGGCACAATAAGGTTAGCGGAAAAAAATTAATTGGCTGCAAATCGGAGTTGTTTGTATCAGCGATTGCCGTATCAAGCGGCTTGCGAAGTGGGGGGCAGAGCTTGGTGGGGATGAAAAGGAGAGAGGGAGCCTGAGGATTCAGACTCCTGATGAGGATCAAGCCTCGTTGGCGTGAGCCTTCTGGCAACCTTCCACGGCGTGGGCGATGAGCTCCAGTGCGCTCTTGTCGCACGGGGGCAGTTCGGCATCGCACGCCTTGATGGGGGTGACGCGATCGCCCCACTTGATGATGGCGGCCCCCCAGGTCAGGCCGGCACCGAAAGCGGCGGTCAGCAGATAGGAGTTCGGCTTGACGCGGCCCTGCTCCAGCGCTTCGCAAAGGGCGATGGGCACAGTGGCGGCGGAGGTGTTGCCGTAGTTTTCGATGTTGACCATCACCTTCTCCATCGGCGCATTCATCCGTTTGGCGAGGGTCTCGATGATGCGGATATTGGCCTGGTGCGGCACGATCAGGTCGACCTGCTCCGGCGCAATACCGGCCTGCGCCAGCACAGTGCTGGTGGCTTCCCCCATGCCGCGCACGGCGCGTTTGAAGATCTCCGGCCCTTCGAAGTTGAAGGTGAACAGACCATCGATGTCGGCAAAACGCACCCTATCAGTACCGAAGTTCGGTACGTGCAGGATCTCCCGCGCTTCGCTGTCGCAGCCCAGCTTGTTGGCGATCAGGCCACACTCCTGCTCGCTCGCCTCGATTACCACGGCACCGGCACCATCGCCAAACAGCACGGCGGTATCGCGGCGCGCCCAGTCCAGCAGGTAGGTGAGGCGCTCGGCGCCGATCACCAGCACCTTCTTCATCATGCCGGTCTGCACCAGCGAGGTGGCGACGGAGAGGGAATAGACGAAACCGGTGCAGGCCGCGTTGAGGTCAAACACGGCGGCATTGACGGCGCCCAGCTTCTTCTGCACCGCAGAGGCGGCACTTGGCAGCAGGTTGTCCGGGGTGGCGGTGGCCAGGATGATGCCATCGAGGTCGCTCGCTTCCAGACCTGCGCAGGCCAGTGCACGGCGACCGGCCAGGGTGGCGAGATCCGAGGTGCTGACATGGGAGATCCGGCGGGCCTTGATGCCGGTGCGCGGATAGATCCACTCGTCTGACGTATCCATGATGGTGCTGAGGTCATCGTTGGTCAGCACGGAGGGAGGCAGGCATTTGCCCCAGCCGGTGATATTGGCGTATTTCATCTTGTTACCGCTTCTCAAAGTGGATCGCCCGCGGGCGGAAAATCGTGCAATTATGCCGTACGAGACAACCACTGTCATCTTGTGGTCATGGTTATGTGCGGGGGGATCCGCTGTGCCATCTGGTCGCAAAGGGCTGCAACGTGCTGAACATGGCAGGAAATTTTGCTTAAAACGCGGGACTCCTCTGCCCTAAGATAGGCGTTTCCCCACCGATGAGGGTATCTCCTTGCTCAGAGCCAATCTCAACTTGTTGCCGACCCTCAAGGTGCTGCTGGAGACCCGCAATATCAGCCGCGCCGCCGAGCTGCTGCACCTGAGTCAGCCCTCCATCAGCAAGCAGCTTGCCCAGTTGCGCAGCGAGTTTGATGACGAGTTGCTGGTGCGGGAGGGGCAACGCTGGCTGCTGACGCCACGGGCCGAAGCGCTGGCCGCTCAACTGGCGGACTCTCTCGGTGCGCTTGAGCGGCTCTACGAGGCCCCCGGGTTTGACCCGAGCCGCTGCGAGCGGGTATTTCGGCTCGCCTCTTCTGATTATGTGGCCCAGCATATCCTGCCCGATATCTGTGCCGCGCTCGCCAAAGAGGCGCCGTTGGCGGCGCTGGAGTACAGCCTGTGGGACAAACGTCAGCTGCCGCAGTTGTGGCAGTCCGAGCTGGATCTGGTCTCTACCATCACCGAGCAGGTACCGGAGCAGATACGCGGTCTGCATCAGGGGGAAGATCGGCTGGCGGTGCTGATGGGACGTCACCATCCGCTGGCAGGCAAGGCGCTGAGTCTCGATGACTATCTCGCCTGGCCTCACCTGCAGGTGAGTGGCGGTGGCGACAAGGACAGCCCGGTGGAGCAGGTGTTGGCGCCGCAGGGACTGAGTCGGCGCTGGTTTGCCAGAGTTCCCTTCTTTCAGGCGGCTGTGGAGGTGTTGCTGCGCACCGATTGCCTGATGACCACCCCTGCTCATATCGCCTGGCAGCTCTCCTGCGGCCATGAGCTCACCTTTGTCGATCTGCCCTTTGCTACCCGCGACCAGCAGTATCATCTGCTGTGGCACCAGCGTCACCATCAGGATCCGGCCCACCGCTGGTTTCGCGAGCTGGCCTACCCCTTCCTGCGGGATCACCTGCAACGTACCGTTGGCGAGAGTCACAAGCTGCTCGATCTCGGCGGTTAGCCCAGTCAGTTGTGTGGCATCATAGCCATTGGTTATGGAATCTATTCATAACTTTCACTACTGGCATAATGGCTCAGCCGGTACCCTGAATGCAGGTCATCATATCGAGCATATAAAGAGGAAATGCATGGAACTGACGAGTTGGCTGGCACTGGCCGCAATCTGCGTGATGGGGGCCATCAGCCCGGGGCCGAGTCTGGCGCTGATCATTCGCAACACGGTGCAGGGTGGGCAGGGGCACGGCGTCGCCACCGCGCTCGGACACGGCCTCGGGGTTGGTATCTATGCGCTGGTCACGGCGCTCGGCCTCTCCATTTTGATCACCCAGACCCCGATCCTGTTTGATCTGATCCGCTACGGCGGCGCCGCATTTCTTGCCTGGCTCGGGGTGAAAGCCCTGCTGGCAAAACCAGCCAGTGACGAAGGGAATGAAGAGGTGCATCAGTTGCGTGGTCGGCAGGGGGCATTTGAAGGCTTTATGGTGGCCTTCCTCAACCCCCAACTGGCGGTTTTCTTCATCGCTCTGTTCAGCCAGTTTGTGCGGGCCGATACCGGCTGGAGCGAAGGGGGCATCATGATGCTAACCGCGGGCGGGATCGATGCCGTCTGGTACGTGCTGGTGGCACTGGTGCTCTCGCGCGGGCCTGTGCTGGCGTGGCTTAAAGCCAAATCCTTTGTGATCGACAAGGTGAGCGGCTTGGTGCTGCTGGGACTGGCACTCAAGGTGGTTATCTAATCCTGCATTTTGCGGATACCTTAAGCGGGATCAAGGCACGCGGGTGGTGAATGGGCTAGAGTAGCGCCCATTTGCTGTCCGCCCTGATCCCGAGACCATGCACCAGAACAAGCACCCGTTAAGCCACAACAACCGGTTGGAGCTGCTGGCTCCGGCCAAGAACCTCGCCTACGGCATCGAAGCCATCAACCATGGTGCCGATGCCGTCTACATGGGGGGGCCGGCCTTTGGCGCCCGCAGTGCGGCGGGCAACTCCATCGAGGATATCGAGGCGCTGGCGCGCCACGCCCACCGTTTCGGCGCCCAGGTCTTTGTCGCCTTCAACACCCTGCTGCACGATCATGAGCTGGAGCAGGCCCGGCGGCTGACCCACCAAATCTATGAAGCAGGAGCAGATGCGCTCATCGTGCAGGATATGGGGCTGCTGGCGCTCGATCTGCCACCCATCGCGCTTCATGCCAGTACCCAGACCGACAACCGCACGCCGGAGAAGGTGAAGTTTCTGCAGGATGTGGGATTCTCTCAGGTGGTGCTGGCGCGCGAACTGTCTCTTGCGCAGATCCGCGAGATCAGCGCGGCGACCAATGTGCAGCTGGAGTTCTTTATCCACGGTGCGCTCTGTGTCTCCTACAGCGGCCAGTGCAATATCAGCCATGCCCGTACAGGCCGCAGCGCCAACCGTGGTGAGTGTGCCCAGCTCTGCCGTCTGCCCTGCTCGCTGCAAAAGCCGGATGGCGAAGTGCTGGTGGCCGACAGCCACCTGCTGTCGCTTAAGGATATGGATCAGACTGACAACCTGGAGGCCTTGATCGAGGCGGGCATTCGCTCGTTCAAGATCGAGGGGCGCCTCAAGGGGCTCGACTACGTCAAGAACGTCACCGCTTGGTATCGCAAAAAGCTCGACGCCATTCTCGACAGCCGCTCCGATCTGGTCGCCGCCTCGGCGGGTCGTTGCAGCTACAGCTTCACGCCTGACCCCAAGAAAAGTTTCAACCGCGGCAGCACAGACTACTTCCTCCATGGCCGCCAGCAGGGGATCGACTCCACCAAGAGCCCGAAATATGTGGGCGAATCGCTGGGGCGCGTCACCCGAGTGACCAAGGATGGCATCGAGATCGACGGCAAGCAGGTCACCCTCAACAACGGCGACGGTTTGGGCTTCTTCAAGCCGAACAACGAGCTGGTGGGGATGCGCCTCAACAAGGTCGAAGGTAAGCAGTTACTCCTGTCAGAACGAATGCCGGGGCTAAAGGTGGGGACCGAAATCTACCGCAACCACGATCAGGCGTTCAGCAAGATGCTGGAGAAGGCGAGCGCGGATCGCCGCATTCGGGTCGATATGGTGCTGGCTGAGTGCGATGAGGGTGTGATCCTCACGCTCACCGACGAGCAGGGCATCAGCGTTGCGGTGACCCTGCCGTGCGACAAGCAGCCGGCCGACAACCCGGAGCGGGCGCTGCAACAGGCGCGGGATCAGCTTGGCAAACTCGGCAATACCCTGTTTGTGGCGCGCAAGATTGAGTTGGTAGTAACGAGGCCGCTATTTATCGCCGCATCACAGCTCAACGGTTTGCGCCGGGACGGCATCGCCGCGCTGGAGGCGGCTCGCGTGGCCAGCTACCAGCGCCCCGAGCGACGTATCGCCCTGCGGGATATCAACTATCCCCAGCACCGTCTCTCCTACCTTGGCAATGTGCTGAACAGCGCGGCTGAAAAGTTCTTCCATGAGCACGGGGTGGAGCGGATTGCTCCTGCCTATGAGGCGAACAAGGAGGAGCGGGAAGTGGTGCTGATGATCACCAAGCATTGCATCCGCTATAGCCAGAACCTCTGCCCGAACGAGGTGCCCGGTCTCAAGGCCGAGCCGCTGGAACTCAAGATGGGTAAAGACACCTTCCGCCTGCGTTTTGACTGCAACCGCTGCGAAATGCATGTGATGGGCAGCCTGAAACGCTGATCAATGAGCCCCTTTCTCAGTCAGGAAAGGGGCAATTTTTATCGCAGGTTCTCTGCCCTCACTCCTTTAATTGCCCACCTCCCTTTAATTGCCCCCCCTCCAGCGCCAGCAGCGCTTTTTTGATCTCCAATCCTCCCGCATAGCCGGTCAGGCTGCCGTTTTGGCCGATCACCCGATGGCAGGGAACGATGATCGAGAGCGGATTGCGGCCGTTCGCCGCGCCCACTGCCCGCACCGCATCGGGTTTGCCGATGGCGCGGGCAATATCCCTGTAGCTGCGGGTTTCGCCGTAGGGGATGTCGCACAGCGCTTGCCATACCGCTTGTTGAAAGGCGGTGCCATGGGCGGCAAGGGGCAGGGAGAAGCGTTGCAAGCGACCGGCAAAATAGGCGTCAAACTCGGCGAGGAAGGGGGCCAACGCCTCGTGATCTTGCTGCCAGCCACTCATATCGGGCAGTGCCCGCAGGCCCGCCACAAAGTCCACGTGCACCAGACCAGATTCATTGATGGCGACCAGCAGATCGCCGCAGCGGGTTGGCAGGATATCGTAGCGGATCATGGGGTTATCTCCTGTTGTTGGTTATCTGGCTGTTTTTCGTTGCCGGTGGCATGGCGCAGCAAATTGGGCGCTTCGCTCATGGCGTGCCACAGCCAGCTGGCCGCATAGCTGCGCCACGGCTGCCACGCTGTACTCTGCGCCAACACCTCCTTCACCGGCAGCTTGGCGCCGCCCCCCAGCGCCTTTTGCAGCACCAGATCGGAGGCGGGGAAGGCATCGGTATCCAGCCCGCAGCGCAGCCGCCAGTAAGAGACCGTCCAGGGGCCTATGCCCGGTAGCGTCAGCAACTGCTCATCACTGGCTGTCGTGAGGGTCAGCTCGCCACTGGCCAGCGCCTGCGCCACTCCCCGCAGGGTGCGAATGCGGCTGCCCGGCATGCCGATGCCGTCGAGATCGAGTTCGCACAGCTGGGCGGGGGTCGGCAGCTGCGCCACCCCGTATTGCGCCTCGGTGCGTGCCACCAGTCGCCCCAGTATGGTGATGGCCCCCTTGACCGAGACCTGCTGGCCGACGATAGCGCGTAGCATCACCTCGTACTCGTCCCAGCCACCCGGTAACCGCACGCCGGGCCAGCGTGCCTGCAAACGGGCGAGCAGCGGATCCTGACCGAGCAGATCGCCGATCCGCTGCATGTCGGCATCGAGATCCCACATCCGGCGCACCCGATAGAGCAGATCGGGCAGCGCTGCGAGCGGCAGATCATGGACGGTGAGCTGCAGGCTGTGCCCCTTGCCCTGCGCGATACGCACCTGCGCGACCTGATCGCCGACCCGATAGCGCCGCTCATACACCTCGCCATCTACTCGCTCCAGCCCGGGGATCGCCCGCAGCCGGTAGAACGCCAGCATGGCCGCTACGTCATACGGGGGGCGGTAGGGCAGTTGCAGCGTCAGGGTTGCGCCGCGGGGCTGATCGCTCATGTGCTCTGGCGCATGATCCTCTTGTTGGCGCAGGGTGCGCGGGGCCAGTCCGTAGGCGTTGAGCCAGGCGTCATTGAAGCGGCGGATGCTGGCAAAGCCGGCGGCAAACGCGATGTCGGTAATGGGCAGCCCGGTTTCGGTCAGCAGCCTTTTTGCAAGCAGCAGGCGGCGTGTCTGCTCCACCTGTTTTGGCGAGGCGCCGAGGTGCTGCTCGAACTGGCGGCGCAGGGTGCGTTCACTTATCCCGGCCTCTTCGGCCAATTCAGAGAGCGTGCCGTCAGCCAGCTCGCCGCGATCGATGCGTGCCAGCAGACGTGCCAGTTCAACCGGCAGATCGCCAAGGGCGGCGGGGGCCAGCTCAGGGCGACAGCGCAGGCAGGGTCGCAACCCATACTGCTCGGCGGCCGCGGCGCTTTGGAAGTAGCGCACATTGTGCTCGTGCGGTGGCCGTGCCGGGCAGACTGGCCGGCAGTAGATGCCGGTCGAGAGCACGCCGGTAAAGAAGCGGCCATCGAAGCGAGCATCGCGGGTGAGCCGTGCGGCGTGACACTGCTCACGGCTGAGGGTGTTGATCACCTCATCTTGTGACGACTCTGGGCTGGGCTTTGCATTCATGGTGTTGGCGGCTTTGCTGGAATAGATGGCAAGAGAGTAAGGGGGCTCGGGGGCTGTGACTAGCCAGAAACGGACAGGGATAGCAAAAATTGGCCAAAGGTTTTTTTGCTCTTTCATTGCACGGCCGGGTTTCACTCTTCGTCACGCTGTTATTCATATGTCGCGGCTCGACAGAAGGGGGCATAACGGACGGGTCGGAGGCACGATTGCCCTAGCTTTATTTTCTTAGCGAGATTAGTGGCGGCGAAAACTGCTTAAAAATTAATAATAGATCACATAACTATCTTTTTTACGTTGAGTGTGGCGATTTTGTGTTGTTCAATCGAGTCAGTTAATTTTTGATGATTATTAAGTCATCACATCTGCGGCCTTAGGCCGACCAATAACAACAACACTTGCCAAGGATGATAAGTGAACGACTGTAAGGCATGGCCCCATTGCCGAGGCTTTAGTCTGATCGAGTTGTTGATCGCCATGACGGTTGTCAGCATTCTCGCGGCCATCGCGTTGCCAGCGTATCAGGGTTATCTGCAACAGGGACGTCGTTACGAAGCGCAGCAGCAATTGCTGGAGCAGGCGCTCGCCCTCGAACGTATCTATACCCAACAGGGACGTTATCCCGACACGTTTGCCACCCCTTCCAACACGGATTTCTACCAGTTCAGCTACAGCCAGCAAGATGCTGGCGACTACCTGCTCAAAGCCATTCCAACGACGCGACAACAGGATGAGTGCGGCACTCTGACCCTCGATCAGACCGGTTATCGCGCGGCCAATCGCCATGACTGCTGGGGATCATAAAATGAATGTGCGCGGATTTACCCTGATTGAGTTGATGATCACGGTCGGCATCGCCGCCATCTTGCTATTGGTCGGGTTGCCCTCCATGAGTCAGCGCCTCGCGGCCGAACGGCTCGATCGCAGCGCGACCGAGCTCGCGTCTGCCTACCGTTTTGCCCGCAGCGAAGCGGTCAAGCTGACCCTGCCGGTGGTACTGCAGGGCACCGAGAACGGTGGCTGGGTGGTGATGGCTGACAGCAAGTTGCTTCGTCAGGTGGCAGCTCCTGCTGGCGGAGTGGTGATCAAGCCGTTTGACCCCATCCAGATCGCGCCAACCGGCAGCAGCCACGCCGAGATCATTCTGGCCAATCGCCTCGGTGAGCAGCGGGTGCTCTGCGTTGCCCCGAGCGGCCAGCTGCTGCAAGGGAGCTGCTCATGAGGCACGCCGCACTTGCCCGCCAGCAGGGCTTCAATCTGGTGGAGATCATGGTCTCCATGGTATTGGCGGTGATGGTGTTTCTCGGTCTCGCCAAGGGGCAGCTGGTCTCGTTGCAGCAGGCGCATTACAGCTTGCAGAGCACCCTGGCTACGATCGAGGCGAGCAACAGCGTGGAGCAGATCTGGAGTTCGCTGTGTGAAGTGCAGCGCAAGCCCGAGCGGTTCACCCAGGCCGATTTTCTTGCCCGCTTCACCCTGCAGGATGGCCACCGGCTGGTGCTGCCGAACCGTTATAGCGACAACTTTGTGGTCGCTATCGAGTGGCAGGATGAGCGGGTCTCCGGCGCCAAGCGGGTGGAGCTGAACGCAGGATTTCCGCCTTTATGCTGAGCGTCCACTCCCGGCAACGAGGTGTCAGTCTTGTCGAGCTGATGATCTCTATGGTGCTCGGTCTGATGCTGATGCTGGCGATTTTTGCCGGTTACGCCCCGATCAAGAGCACGGTCGAGCAGAGCAAGGCGCTGGAGCAGGCGAACGAGGTGTTGCGCTTTGCCACTCTCACCTTTACCAACAGCATCAAGCAGGCGGATCAGCTGATAGCCGTCACCCCTGATCGCCTGACGCTGGCCTTCAAGGTAGAGGGGGGCAATCAGGTGCTCTCCTGCCTTGGCAACCAGAAAACCGCCGATTTTACCGAGCAGTACCGCTTCACACCGCCGGTGCTCAGTTGCGATGACGGAGATGGTCCGCGCCTGTTGCTGGCCCATCTTCAGGATCTTGAATTCGGCCAGCAGGGTGCGTTGGTCAATATCCGCATCTTGCCCGAAGGGCTGCCGAGCTATCTGGCACCGGGAGTAGAGGTGCAGGTGGCCCGCCGCAAGGCGGTCTGGGCGGAAGCGTTGGCCACATCCGGTGCCAACGCCACAGCAGGGGGAGCGGGATGAACAAGGGATTGCAGGGGCAGCGGGGAGCCGTACTGCTGGTTGTGCTGGTGGTGAGCCTGCTGTCGAGTCTGCTGGTGTTTACCAGCATTCAGGAGAACCAGTTGCAGGCTCGCCTGAGCGGCAATTTTCACAAGAAGATCAATGCGCAGCTCAGTGCCGAGCAGGGGATGAACGAGAGTTATCGTGCACTGCATCAGGCGCTTGGCGCCGAACCGCGGATAGAGTGGGAGCAACTGGTGCAGAAGGTGCCTGGCAAGGGGGAAGGCGCCATGGCGGGCAGCCGCTTCAGCATCGATCAGCTGGAAGCCTCCACAGGCAGCAAGCTGGCGTTGCAGAGCCATGGTCACTATCTGGAGGGGAATGCCAGCCTCAACGCCCTGTTTACCCTTAAGCGCGAGCCCGGCAATCTCATCTTTCAGGATTCGGTGGTGGCGTGTGAAGGGCTAAGCCTCTCCGGTAGCGGTTTTATCGACAGCTACGATTCGCGCAAGGGCAAATATGGCGGCACCAACATTAAGCAGAATGCCAAGGTGGCGACTGTCAGTGACAAGGCCAATGTAGTGCTCGACGGCAATTCGCCAATTTGGGGCGATGTACGGGCGACGGGCTCCGTGACCCTGAACGGATCTTCCCCCATCTCCGGCAACGTGAATGCCGGGAGTGACGTCATTATCTCCCCCTCTTCTGACAAGATTGTCCGGGTCTCCGGCAATGTGAAAGGGGGCGGCAGTTTGACCCTGAAAGGGGGGCGCATCGGTGGTCAGGTTGCGGTCAACGGTAATGTCTCCATGGATTGGGGCACCAGCATCGACAGCGGCAAGCTCAATTATGGTGGCGCTGGTTTTTTTAAAGATCAGGAGAACCAGAAATATCTGGATCCCGAGTACCGCAACGATCCCAGGTTACCACCGGTGGCCGGACAGGTGTGTGACCCGCTCAATGTGGCCGCGCTGCCCAAATCGTTCCCTCCTGCAACGCTGCCCATCAATGGCCCGCTGACGCTCGGGGCCACCCAGCAGATGGTGCTGACCACGGATCCCTCCACTGGCTCGGTCACCAGCAGCAACCAGCACAAGCCCGACCTGCCGCTACCCGGCAAGGGGGAGCTGTTTGGTAAGGATCAGACCATTTATCAGCTCGACAGCCTCAATATGGGGGCCGATGCCAGCCTCACCATCAAGGGGGATGTGGTGCTGCTGATCGACAAGGATTTCACCATGACTGGCAGCAACAAGTTGACGGTGAGCGAGGGGAGCAGCCTGACCCTGATCGTCAGCGGCAAGGTCGATCTCGGGGCCGGTGCCGAGGTGACGGCAGCCAAGCAGGGGCTGACCGCTGGCGGTACGCCTGCTATCTCCATCTATTCCGCCTATAGCGGCAAGGATGGGATCAAGCTGTCGGGCAATACCCCGCTCTATGCCGCCCTCTATGCCCCGCTGACCGAGATGCAGATCAGCGGAAGTGGCGGTCTGTACGGGGCGGTGCGTGCCAAGCACCTGACCGAGAGCGGTGCGGGCGGGGTGCACTATGACGAGGCGCTGGGCATGGCGGATTTGGGGGATGAGCAGGGGCCGCCTCCGACGCTGGCACTGCGGCAGTGGCACTTTGTGCAATGAGGCTGGTGAGCCGCTAAAAAGGATCGAACGGGGCGCGCAACTGTGAGAAGGTGGAGATCTGTCCACCCAGCCGTTCACTGTTGAGGAGTGCTCCATGCCAGGCCCCGCTCGCGCCGGTGCCCTGATCTATGCCAAGGATCCGGGCCTGCTGACCCACTTTTACCGTACATTGCTGCAGATGGTGGTCTGCAGTCAGGATGAGCAGTTGGTGGTGCTGGAAAACAGCGATATCCAGCTGCTGATCCACGCCATTCCCGAGCCTTATGCCGAGCAAGTCGTTATCAAGCGGCCACCAGCACTGCGGGAAGAGGGGGCCATCAAGCTGTTCTTCACCGTCTCCAGCCTCGCCTGGGCAGAAGCGAAGGCGGCGGATCTCGGCGGCGGTTTGCTGCCACAGCAGTGGACGGGGCCCGGCTTTGTGGTGCGCAACGCCTTCGACCCGGAGGGCAATATCCTGCAACTGCGCGAGTTGCTGGGTTCCCCTGATCCTCTCTGAATCCTTTCTTTGTGCAGCATTGCTGTGACGGTGTGCTGTGCCATGCACCGCCATAAAAGCGGGGCCCTGTAGTGGTCAACTAAAAAGGGCCCCGTTCTGTTGTTAGCTTACTGTGCTCATTACTTCAGGTAGCGCTGTTCCAGATGCTGGCGCAGCCAGTGCGGGTTGAGCGCTTCACCGGTGGCGCGGCGCACCAGCTCGTCGGTGCTGTGCAGACTCCCCTGTGACCAGATGTTGCGCCCGAGCCAGCCGAAGATCTCCGGCAAGCGACCCGCCGCGATCACCTCCCCCATGCTGCCCAGCTCTTTTTCGAGGGCAAAACGCAGCTGGGCGGCATACATGGCACCCAGGGTGTAGCTCGGGAAGTAGCCAAACGAGCCGTCGGTCCAGTGAATATCCTGCATGCAGCCATTGCGGTAGTTGCCCTTGGTGGAGAGCCCCAGCCACTGCTGCATCTTGGCATCCCACAGCTCGGGGATGTGGGCCACCTCGATCTTCCCTTCCACCAGATCGCGCTCCAGCTCGTAGCGCAGGATAACGTGGGCCGGATAGGTCACCTCGTCCGCGTCGACCCGGATAAAGCCCGGTTCGACCCGGCTGTAGAGCTTGGCCAGATTGTCCGGCGCAAACGCCGCCTGTTCGCCGAAGTGGTGACGAATGCGTGGTGCCAGCAGCGCGAGGAAGGCCGGATGATGCCCCAGCTGCATCTCGCAAAACAGGCTCTGACTCTCGTGGATCGCCATGGAGCGCGCTTCGGCCACCGGCTGACCCAGCAGATGGCGCGGCAGTCCCTGCTCGTAACGGGCGTGACCGGTCTCGTGCACTATGCCCATCAGGCTGGAGACAAACTCCTGCTCGTTATAGCGGGTAGTGATCCGCACGTCGGTCGGCACGCCGCCACAGAAGGGGTGACTGCTCACATCGAGGCGGCCGTGGGCGAAATCAAAGCCGAGCAGTCCCATCACCTCCTGACCGAGCGCCTGCTGGGTCGGGATGGGGAAGGGGCCTTGCGGCAGCAGCAGGGCATCGCCCTTCTGCTGTTCACTCACGGTCTGGATAAGAGCCGGCAGCCAGCTGGCCAAATCGCCGAAGATCTGATCGAGCCGTGCGCTGGTCATGCCCGGCTCATAGAGCGCCAGCATGGCGTCGTAGGGGCGCACGCCAAGCGCATCGGCCCGCAGTTGCGCTACTTCACGGGAGAGTTTCACCACCTCCTCGAGATTGGGAGCAAAACCGGCCCACTCGTTGTTCTTGCGCTGGCTGCGCCAGGCGTGCTCGCACTTGCTGCCGGCGAGCGACAGCGCTTCGACCAGCTCACCGGGCAGCAGGCTGGCATCTTGCCACTGGCGCTTGATCTCGCCGAGGTTGGCCCGTTGCACTTCATCCAGCGGCTCACTCTCGGCCCTGGCAATCCAGTCACCCAGCTCGGGAGCGGTACGCTTCTGGTGGATTAGCAGACCGAGTTCGGCCATCGCTTCGGCGCGGGCATCGTTGCCCCCTTCCGGCATCATGGCCGCCTGATCCCAGCCGCAGATGGCGGCGAGGTGGCTAAAGCGGTGGATCTGCTGCTGATGTTGTTCAAGCTTTTGATATGACATGGGATTGTCCTTGTTATCGTCCCTGATGGTATGCCGCCCCGTACCTGGCATGCTCGGGGCCGTTCGATGCTAACACCGCCGCCGCATCGTTGACCACCATCATGCAGGTGGGCCAAAGGCGTAGTGGCGAGAGGCGGGTTAGCCGAGCCGCTTCTGGTGCCGTTCGCGGTTTTCCGCTTTTTTGCGTTCGCTTTTGCGCAGCAGCACATAGAGCGCGCCGCTGCCGCCGTGGCGACGTTCGGCGCTGTGGATCGCCATGACGGCGGGCAGTTGCGGCAACCAGGCGCTGACATAGCTTTTCAGCAGGGCGCGCGGGGTGCTGCGCTCCCCCTTGCCGTGCAGGATCAGCAGGCAGCGGATATCCCGGACTTCACAATCCGCAATGAACTGCACCAGCGTCTGGCGCGCCTCATTGAGGGTTTTCTGGTGCAAGTCCAGACTTGCCTGCAGCTCATATTTGCCGAGCCGCAGCTTCTTGTAGACCCCCTCCTGCACCCCATCGCGTTTGAAGCCGACGATTTCGTGCGGATCGCGCATCTCGATGGCCTCCATGGTGAGGTGGTCGAGGGCGAGTTGTTCGGCAGTGGCAGCCTGGCGGCGAGCGAGCTGCGCCTCGGTCGGGGCGGATTTGGCCGCATGGGGATGGATGTTGTCGCTGCGAATGGGCCGTACGTCGGCCACTTCATTCATAAATAGCGAGAGTTCGTCGTTATGAGACACGGCAGGCTCCCCATAAGAAAAAGTGGGGGCCATTATAACGGCCGCAACCGGCACAGAAAACGGGGAAAGGGGGAGGGGATAAGGGGCGCCCAGCATGGACGCTGGTGCAGCCTGGCCCGGGAATCACAGTCGCGAACCATAAAACAGCACAGGCGGTCAGTGTGAACTGCCGCCTGTGGTCAGAGGATTATTTGCCCTCTTTGGGTTGTTGAGAATGGGGTTGCTGTGAATGAGGCGGTTGCGAGTGCATCACCTTGTAGATGAAGTAGGCCGCGTAAGAGCTGATGAGCAAGAAGGTGCCGATAATCACCAGCATCGACATCAATCCCACGCTGTTGCCAAACATCAGGTCCAGCCAAAAGTCCATTTTATTGCTCCTGTCACCCGGTTGATGACAGGCATGATAAATACCTCTTTGCCCTGTCCGGGATGATCCCGATCAACTCCCTTGCAGGTTGTTTAATAACCAGCGCGTTCTGTGATCGTTCTCACTGGACTCCTTGCTACCGAGCCTGCACAGGGCCCGGTGTGGTGAGCGGGGTAATGCGCCACCCTTGCTGCTCCAGCAACGCCAGCAACCCCTGCTCGCCGTAAAGGTGCAGGGCGCCTACCACGATAAAGCTCTCGTTGGGCAGGGTAGACCATTTTTTTAGCCAGTTATGGTTGCGCTCGGCCAGCAGGGTCTGCTCCATCCAGCTTTGTAGCGCGGGCGGGGCCATCTCCTCCTTGAGCAGATTGATCAGCGTCGCCTCATCCCCCTGCTGCCACGCCTTCATCACGGCGGCGAAACCACTCTCCAGCATCGGTAGCTCATCCAGGGTGCTGGCGAGCATCAGGGTCTGGTTGTCACCCACGCTGGCCAGATAACCGAGCTGCTCCAGCAGGGTTTCAAAACCTACTACCGGTTTGCCCTCTTTGGCGGCCCGGACGGCAAAGTGCTGGTCTATCCCGAGTTCACTCTTGAAGTCGGAGCGGGCCATGGCGGCTTGGGTCAGAGTAATGGCGGCAAACCAGGGGCGCAGGGTGGCGAGGGTAGCCTCGTCGATGCCATAGCGGGCCCCCGCCATCAGGGTGCGTTGATAGAGCTCGGCAGGCAGATGATCCTTGAGCGGTTTGCCATCCACCAGTCGGGTGAGGGAGCTGGTCTGTTGCCACTGATCCGGCGTGATGCTGTTCATGTCCACCTCCATCACCAGTGCGCGACTCTGCAGCCAAGCACGCTCCACCGGCTCGGGCAGAGGATAGAGGGAAGGTTTGCCCGCATGGATGGAGCCCAGCAGCCAGTGTTGCTGGTTGCCCTTGCTCACCCGATAGAAGGCGGGATCGGCAAAGGCGTGCAGCGGTAGCAGCAGGCAGAGCAGGAAGACAAAGAGGGAGCGATGAAATCTCATGGGGATCCTTAATATGCGCCGGGTGACTTCTCTTGCTGACAATAACCCCTATGATAAGTCCTCATTTCAGATAACCAAGAGGTTTGCCATGCCCCATCTTCGTTTTCGCGCCGTGACGCTCGATACCCTGCAACAGGTGAGTGGTCCGCTGCAGGCCGAGCTTTGCGAGCTGACCGGCGGCAAGCCGGAGTTTGTCACCATGGAGCGGGTGGAGAGCTGCTGGATCCGCAACGGCGAGCCAGAGACGGGTTTTCCGTTTGTTGAGCTGCACTGGTTCGAGCGGCCACAAGAGATGCAGGACGCGGCCGCGCGCCTTATCACGCGCCATTTGAAACGGGTGCTGGGGGAGCAGACCTATGTGGTGGTGCAGGTGATCCCTCTGGTCAAGAGCGCCTACTACAGCAATGGCGAGCACTATTGAAGAGAGGGAAAAACCAGGTTGGCGGGACGGGTGATGCCGCTACCCGGCTAACGCCACTTGGGCGGCAGGATGCTTGTCGCCCATCACGGGATCAGGCCGATTTGGCCAGCAGTTTATCGAGCCAGCGAGTGGGCAATACCCGTCGCAGGAAGGCAAACAGCCGGGTCGGAGTGGTCACCGGATAGCGTGCCTTGGGATGGGCGTGGGTCAGCGCATGGAGCAGCGGCGGGATGCAGGCTTCGCTTGGGAGGGTAAAGCCGCTGGTGGCCCCCTCTTTTTCCAGCCGTGTCAGGGTCTGGCGGTAGGCCGACTGATGACGGCTCTGGGCCGGATCGATGTGCCGCAAGAAGGCGCTGCGGGCATTGGCACGAAAACGGGTATCGATGGGGCCCGGTTCAATCAGGCTGATATGTACCCCGCTACCCGCCAGTTCGAGGCGTAGAGTGTCGCTATAACCTTCCAGCGCAAATTTGCTGGCGTTGTAGGCGCCGCGATACTTCATGGCAACCAGTCCCAGAACCGAGCTGTTCTGCACTATCCGCCCCTCTTTGGCCTCCAGCATCGGCGGCAGCACCTGACGGATCAGATGGTGCCAGCCAAACAGGTTGGTATTGAATTGTTCCCTGAGCGCTTCGGTGGGCAGATCTTCCAGCGCCCCGGGTTGGCCATAAGCGCCATTGTTGAACAGGCCATAGAGGCGCCCGCCTGCCAGATGGAGTGCCGCACTGGCACCCAGCTCGATGGAGGCAGGGTCCGCCAGATCCAGCTGAACTGCCAGCAATCCCTGTTGCTGCAAACGGGCCACATCTTCCGCCTTGCGCGCCGAGGCGATCACGGTAAAACCGTGCTGCCCGAGCGCCTGTGCGGCGGCGAGGCCAATACCGCTGGAACAACCGGTGATCAGAACAACACGGGGCATGATGGGAAATCTCTGTGCGATGTGTCGGTTGAGGATACATGAAACAAAAGCCCGCATAAAAGCGGGCTTCGTGTGATAGACAGTGTTTTTTACAGGTTTTGCGCTGCCCAAGAGATAAAATCACGTTTCTCGGTTGGGGTCATTTTATCAAACCAGAATCGCGCTTGTTGGGGGGCTGAGCCACTGGTATCTGAAGGCTGAATGGATTTTGTGGCTACAGCTGCTGGAATCACTTTGCTACCTTGTGTTGGCAAGTCATATACGTTTTTCACATTACCCTGCATTGCTCCTGCCAGTTGAGGCAGTGCTGCCGGTTGGTTGCTACGGTTAAATGCATCAAGCTCTTCGCCAAAATTACGGAGCACGGACATATTGGTCATAGAGACCAGCTCACCAAGTTTGTATGAAACGGTGTTGCCGGATGACGAGAGTTTCCATTGTGGTTGTTTGTCAAACGCCTCTCCTCGCTCCCATGTTTGCAACCTCGGTGCTTCTACCGATATCGCTTGGTTTGCAGCATGAAATGTCAATACATGTACATGAGAGTTATATTTTTTTGTATTGTTTTTATCTTTGACTAATTGAGAGATTTTAATCGCAATTTGATTGTCTCCGTCGGGCAAAGATTGATTGTCTACCTTGCCAATAAACAGTGGGGAGTCAACCGGAATACCATTGACCGCAACGAGTTCTACCCCTCTGCCTATTTCCAGATTGACTGCAGCCTGACTGACAGAGGGTAGTGTGGCGATTAATGCTGCCATAATGGTCTTTTTCATTTCT
This sequence comes from Aeromonas sp. R4-1, assembly GCF_040908325.1. Taxonomy (NCBI): domain Bacteria; kingdom Pseudomonadati; phylum Pseudomonadota; class Gammaproteobacteria; order Aeromonadales; family Aeromonadaceae; genus Aeromonas; species Aeromonas sp. R4-1. The sequence goes on along the minus strand of NZ_JBFODM010000050.1, from coordinate 5,720 downwards.
GGTTTACCTCTTGTCTTCATCACAACTAAAAAGGCGGGCCCTGTAAGGGCCCGCCAAGTAGGCATTACATACAGGGAACACAAGCCAAGGTTTAGAAGTAGTATTCTACGCCCATGCCCAGACCAAACTCTTTATCACCATCTTGTACCACTGACAGACCACGGCGCTGCAGATAGTAAGGACGAACATAGGCAACGGCCGAGTCATCCAGGAAGTACATGACCTGACCGGAGATGATGGAGTCGCTGAACTCGCTCACCTTAAAGTCGCCAGCGGCAGTTTCAAATTCAGGCTTCAGGTTGGCGGCATAGGCGAGTTTGAACTGCCACAGACCTGTGTTGTATATCGTGGCCAAGGTGTAGCTATCTTGTGACATGCCGTTCAGTTGTGAGGTGCCTACACCGCTAACATCCAAGTCCATGTCGGTATAATCGGCGGTCAGGCGCTTATAGGCACCATAGAAACCGAGGCCATTGTCAAAGTTCAGCTCGAAGCCCAGCAGATAGGCATTTGAGTCGCCTGTTCCTTTACTATGCGTCAGGAGTTCATCAGTTTTAGCTTCAGCGGTCTTCTGCGTTCCATAAAAATGGCCCTCTTCGATTTTGCGGTCAGTACCTTTTTCATAGGTCGCGTGCAGGGTCAGCGGGCCGGTATTGTAGTGAGCGCCCAGGCCATAGAAGTTGGAGCTGGCATCATTGGTATTGTTACCGCGGCCCAGCGCCAGGTTGTAGCTGAAGCCACTATGGTTGGCGGAGTCAAAGCGGATCATGTTGGATTGACGATCGTAGTTACCACCACCGATGATGTCGCCGCGCCAGTCCATCACTTTACCGGTAGAGATACTGCTGTACGGCCAGTCAAGCACTTCATAGAGCGGTGTTAGCATACGGCCTGCGCGAACTTTACCTATCCCTTCCCACTCGAAACCACCGAAGGTATCGCGCACCCCCAGCTTGCCGTCACCGCCAGACTCACCGACGTTGCCGGATTCGATTTGCCAGATAAACTTGGGGCCGTTGGCAAAATCCTTGCTGCCACGGAAACCGATGCGAGATTCATTTTCGATCTTGATGGGGTTCTCGTATCCGCCATTGGCATCAACGGTTGCCCAGTCAGCACCAGTCCAGGCAGAGATTGCGATCTGGCCATAGATGTCGACATTCTTGATATCTGCATGAGCAGGCAGTGCGAAAGCTGAAGCAATGACAACAGCCAGTGCGGATTTATTGAACATAAGATAGCTCCTGATTTTATGGACTTAGCTTTTTTTCGGCAGTTGGCTGTGTGCCTTCCGCTCGATTATCGGTATTGCAATCAACACCCCGAAGGGCAAAAGATCTTGTCTTAGCTACCTGCAAACCCGGATGTCTTGGCACATCTGTAGTTGGCAGTCCTGATCATCACATGTTGTTTTTTTATGTTCCGATTCTTGGCTATCGGACAACCCCAAGAGTACGTTCGCGGTGCGAAATATCAATGAAAAGTTCCCTCAACGTTTCAAAAGTATGACCGAGTGCAAATAATCATGGGCAAGGTCGTAAACAGGCTCATGGCAGGTATTACGGTGATGAGAGCGTTTTCTTGAGGCCGCAGCCAGCGCCAGTGCGGGTTTTCATCCGGTACGGGGGAAGAGGTGTCAGTTAACCTGCCGATAACAGATAATTTTGTGCCACAAAAAAACTTTCCCTCTGGTTGAGGGAAAGTGATCTGGTGGGGATATGGGACGAATAGGGTTCAGCCTTGCTGGCCGAGGATGCGGGGGATCTGCTGCGCCTGATGGTGGATATGGGAGGAGACCTGCATCGAGAGTTGACTCACCTGACGGGCATGCTGATGGATACGGGCGATCAGATCGGCAAAACTGGCCAGTTTGTGTTCCTGACTTTTGGCGTTGTCGGCCCCCTGCAGGGCGATCACTGCGGTGTTCCGGGCGATCTCCCGCACTGCCTGGGTAGTTTGGCGCAGTTGTTCCGCCTGCGCCCGCTGGCGGCTTGATTAGCTGGTGATCCGGTTCAGTACAGTGCCAAGTTGTTCGCCGGATTGGGTCAGGCGCCCCAGAATATCGGTGATCTGGTTGAGGGATTGCTGGGTATTGGCCGAGAGATGACGCACTTCATCGGCAACCACGGCAAAGCCTCGTCCCTGTTCCCCTGCGCGGGCCGCTTCGATGGCGGCGTTGAGGGCCAGCAAGTTGGTCTGCTGAGCGATATGACCGATCACATCGACAATGGCTGTCACATCGGCAACCGAGCGGGTGAGGGCTTGCAGCGCCTCATCGCTTTCGTCAATCGCCAGTCCTGTCTGATGAGTGGCGTGTAGCATGCTCCCCACCAGATCTTCGCTCTGGCTCATCGCCTGTTCGTTATGGTGGGCATGCTGGGCGATGTCGGCGGCGACCTGATGGACCTCTCCGGCCAGCTGGTTCAGCTCATCCATCATCTGGCCGCTCTCGTCGACCACCTGTTCGGTGGTGCGGGTGCTGTGGTGGATCTCGTCAACCTGACTGACCATCCCTTGCAGGCTGAGGGATACCGCTGACAGCTGCCCCTCTTTTTGTTGTTGGTCCAGTTGCAGGCGACCGATCAGCCGATTGTAGCTGGCAACAATATCGGCCAGCTCGTTGCGATCGCGCCCGGTAGGCAACGGCTCGGCCTGCCCCGTCTGATCGAGTTGCATAAAAGCTCCGCGCAGTCGCAACAAGGGGGTGAGCAGCCAACGTCGTTGCACCAGCGCAAACAGCAGGGCGACTATCACCAGACAGAGCGCTAGCGTGCCGAGGATGGTGGCCAGCTCCTGATTGACGGCTTGCCGTTCGCGGGCAAGTTGTTCCCCCATCTGTCTGGTCGCTTGCAACATGGCCATGATGTCTTGCTGCACGGTCTGGCGGCCAGCCTGTTGCTGTTGTAGCGCCGTGCGGCTGTTGGCCAGCTCCTGCGGATAGCGGCCCAGCAGTGAGCGTAATTCGCTGCGCGGTTGATCTCCCAGCTCCTTGCGCACCGGCTCCCCCAGCGTGAATTCATCGGCGGGCGCCTCTTCATACAGGCCGAGCAGCGGCAAGGCTTGCAGCGCTTGCGCCTGTTTTTGCAGTGCCTCCAGCTCAAAGCGGATCCCTTCGAGCAGCTTTTCATTGCCCTGCTCCATATAGCTTTGGCGCAAATGGGCGAGGCGCGGCAGGCCAGCCAGGATCTCGGCTGCGCCGCTGCGATATTGCTGTGCTGCGGCAGATTGTTCTGTGCTGGCGCCTTGCTCCCCATAGCGGATCAGCGCCATAGCTTGGCTGCCCAGCTCACTCTCCGCATTTTGCAGCAGCAGCTGGCTGTTGCCCGAGAGCTTGCCTGCGGCCTGATAGTCGTGCGCGATGCGCTGCGCCATCTGTTCGAGTTGCTGTCTGAGCGGGGCCGCCACGGCATCATCCTGAGCGGCCAGTGAGGAGAGTGCTTGCTGGCGGATCTTCTCCGCAGCGGTCAGTTGCTGTGGATCGCCGCTGTTGAGGTAGTCACGCAGGCTGTTTTGCAGGGTCACCGTCACCAGTTGTTGCAGCGTCTCGTGCTGATGCTGGGCCTGATTGGTGCGGGCAAGCTGTTGCCAGCCGTGGTAGAGGGCCAGCGCCTGTCCTCCCGCAACCAGTAACAAAACAAGGGAGGATAGGGTGGCGTAATGGGCGATTTTCACGGGGTAATTCCTGTCAGCACAGACCATGGGGGAGCGTGGCCCGAGCCTAAACAGGGATGATGGCGTTTTTATGACAGCATGGTCAGGTAACCCTATCTTGCCGGCTTAACTGGCTGGGGATACCTGAGCGCGGTTGCGTTGGCCAAGCATACCGAGCAGGGCGCCTCCCATGATAAGTGCACCGGCCAGCAGATGGCGCGAGGTCAGCGTTTCTCCATTGAGCAACACCAGCAGCAAGGTGCTCAGCAGAGGTGTCAGGTAGGCAAGGGCACCGATCCGGCGTGGATCGCCGTCTCGCAGTGCCAGATACCAGGTCACAAAGGCCGCCCCCATCGGGCCCAGCGCCAGCCCGATGATCAGCCACCAGTCACTGGTGGGGATCTGCGCGAGCGGCAGGGGCCCCTCCAGCAGACGGGCAAGCAGCAGCGCCAGCAAACCCGCGGGCAGACAGGCTGCCGCAGTGACCACGGCGGGGGCTGGCGGCAGACGGCGTGATAATACCGAGTAGGCTCCCCAGACGACAGCTGCACCGAGCGCCAACAGGTATCCCGGCAGATAGGCCTGCTGCAGTTGCAGCTCGCCATTGACCATCACCAGCATGGAACCCGCCAGACCAAAGGCGCCAGCCAGCAGGTGACGGGCATGGAGTGGATGGCCGGGCAACAACAGAGGGGTGAACAGAATGATGCAGAGCGGCCAGAGGTAGTTGATGAGGTTGGCCTCCAGCACGGGGGCATGGCGAAAGCTTATAAAGAGCAGCAGATGGTAGAGCAGCAATGCCGTAACCGTCACCAGCCAGGTAATCGGGCGAGCACGCCACTGGCGCCAAAACGGCAAGGCCCCAACCCCGCAGAAAAACAGCACCAGCCCGACCAGCACCAGTGGTGACACGCTGGTGACCCGTGACGTCAGCGCCGCCAGCGAGGCCCACAGCACAATGGTCAGCAGTGCAAAACTGGTGGATCTATCCCACCAGGAACATCCGGACATCCAACACTCCTTTGCAAGATGAAACAGGGCTTGGCCTCAAAGACAAGCCGAAGAGAAGCAGTCTATCAGAGAGCGCATGCTCTGAACGCAGAAAGGAGAGGGTCATTACGGTTGGATGGTCGGATTCATTGTCGCCAAAAACGACCAAAGGGTTAGCATCGTGAAGATGCCAACCCCTTGTTTTATATGGCGCTCCCGACTGGAGTCTAACCAGTGGCCTGTCCCTTAGGAGGGGATGGTTATAAGAGCTTTTGAATAAAAAATATCGTTAAAAAACAATGGTTTAAGTGCATTTTTGGATTTGAATAGCGCTGAAATAGCGCAAAATAATACTTGCAACGCATGCGCAAATGCATTATTGGGGGTGAAATGAGGTTACGAGATGGCGTCCCAGGCAGGATTCGAACCTGCGACCTCGCCCTTAGGAGGGGCGCGCGCTATCCAGCTGTGCCACTGGGACGTGCGCGCATTATATAAAAATACTAATAAAAATAAACAGCTGAGTAGTTTTGCTGTCGGAAAGATTCTTTTTTAGCCTGATTGGGTGCTTGTTGTTCAGATTATTTGGTAGGGAGCCACTACACGGCTAAAAATGATTTTTAGTCCTCGATTGCTTACTCCAATCTGACCTCATCGAGACTTATCTATTGCCCTTTTTGCCATTCATGATATCGATAATTGGATCGCCAGCGGCCACCGAGACCGTTGTCAGCTAACAATCGTCGTCACTGGATGGGCGAGTTTCCATTTCACGATACCTGTAGCAGTTCCGGCCAGCGGGTTCTCTGGTGCAGATCAGCCCGTTGTCAGCCGACAATCGAGCTCGTTAGGGGCGGGATTCCATTTCACGCTACCTGTAGCAGTTGCGGCCTGCTGGCACTCCGGCGCAGATCACCTTGTTGTCAGCCGACAATCGAGCTTGTTGGGGCGGAATTTCCATTTCACGATACCTATAGCAGTTCGGGCCAGCGGGTTCTCTGGTGCAGATACCCCGTTGTCAGCCGACAATCGAGCTTGTTAGGGCGGGATTTCCATTTCACGATACCTGTAGCAGTTCC
>NZ_JBFODM010000005.1:0-1490 GCF_040908325.1 Aeromonas sp. R4-1 | reverse complement strand
CGGTTTCACCGACACTTCTTGGGGTTGTATGGTTAAGTGACTAAGCGTACATGGTGGATGCCTTGGCAGTCAGAGGCGATGAAGGACGTACTAACCTGCGATAAGCTGTGAGAAGTCGGTAAGAGACGCTATTACTCACAGATTTCCGAATGGGGAAACCCACCCGAGATAACTCGGGTATCTGTTACTGAATACATAGGTAACAGAGGCGAACCGGGAGAACTGAAACATCTAAGTACCCCGAGGAAAAGAAATCAACCGAGATTCCCTCAGTAGCGGCGAGCGAACGGGGATTAGCCCTTAAGCATCTTGGAAGTTAGTGGAACGGTCCTGGAAAGGCCGGCGATACAGGGTGATAGCCCCGTACACGAAAACAACCTTGATGTGAAATCGAGTAGGGCGGGACACGTGACATCCTGTCTGAATATGGGGGGACCATCCTCCAAGGCTAAATACTCCTGACTGACCGATAGTGAACCAGTACCGTGAGGGAAAGGCGAAAAGAACCCCTGTGAGGGGAGTGAAATAGAACCTGAAACCGTGTACGTACAAGCAGTGGGAGCCCTTCGGGGTGACTGCGTACCTTTTGTATAATGGGTCAGCGACTTACATTTTGTAGCGAGGTTAACCGTATAGGGGAGCCGTAGGGAAACCGAGTCTTAACTGGGCGTCTAGTTGCAAGGTGTAGACCCGAAACCGGGTGATCTAGCCATGGGCAGGTTGAAGGTTGAGTAACATCAACTGGAGGACCGAACCCACTAACGTTGCAAAGTTAGGGGATGACCTGTGGCTGGGGGTGAAAGGCCAATCAAACTCGGAGATAGCTGGTTCTCCCCGAAAGCTATTTAGGTAGCGCCTCGGACGAATACTACTGGGGGTAGAGCACTGTTTGGGCTAGGGGGTCATCCCGACTTACCAACCCCATGCAAACTCCGAATACCAGTAAGTAATATCCGGGAGACACACGGCGGGTGCTAACGTCCGTCGTGAAGAGGGAAACAACCCAGACCGCCGGCTAAGGTCCCAAAGTTCTGGTTAAGTGGGAAACGATGTGGGAAGGCTCAGACAGCTAGGATGTTGGCTTAGAAGCAGCCATCATTTAAAGAAAGCGTAATAGCTCACTAGTCGAGTCGGCCTGCGCGGAAGATGTAACGGGGCTCAAACCAGGCACCGAAGCCGCGGATTCACACTTATGTGTGAGTGGTAGGGGAGCGTTCTGTAAGTCTGCGAAGGTGTATCGAGAGGTATGCTGGAGATATCAGAAGTGCGAATGCTGACGTAAGTAACGATAAAGGGGGTGAAAAGCCTCCTCGCCGGAAGACCAAGGGTTCCTGTCCAACGTTAATCGGGGCAGGGTGAGTCGACCCCTAAGGCGAGGCCGAAAGGCGTAGTCGATGGGAAGCAGGTTAATATTCCTGCACGACTTGTAATTGCGATGGGGGGACGGAGAAGGCTAGGTGGGCCAGGCGACGGTTGTCCTGGTGAAAGTG
>NZ_JBFODM010000049.1:0-3971 GCF_040908325.1 Aeromonas sp. R4-1 | reverse complement strand
CAGAGAAACAAGCTAAAAAGAGCCGGCTGGAATGACGACTATCGGGCTCAGTTATTCTTTGGTTAAAATATCAACAAAGTGTGCTCCCGCCCTGGATGATCTGCCACTGCGTGGCTCTGGCTCACTTGTCGGCATAGGTGTTTGCCGGAAAGCAAAAAACCGACCCTGAGGTCGGTTTTTTTAGATTTGGCGGTGAGGGAGGGATTCGAACCCTCACTTTTGTATATCACAGCACAAATATAACCTTTACATTCAATGACTTACGATATTAACATCGTTCATAAAAGCAGCGCAATTGACTCAAGCTATTGCCATGAGATTTTTACATCTTTTATAAAGAGAAATTCTGAAATGTCAAGCACATACACATGATTTCTGACTATCGGAATAATTTTGTCGTTTCCTCTGAATGACAAATCGATTCACGTTCCTGTGAACTCCTGCTTTGCGGTAACGCCGCATTAAGGTGTGAGCTACGCTTGGCTATACTTGAGCGAAGCGAAAACGCTAAGCGTTGCGAATTACTCTTAAATGCTTTGTTAGCTTTTTTAGTCCCGTAAGCTTCCAAGAAGCTTTTGCATATGGTTCTCTTGTAATCTATTGAACTCATCTGATGTTACGATTTTTTCTTTCCAAAACTCGGCTAACCCAAAACCTGCTCCCGTGCACTTCAAGTGTAAATTGAGGGCTAGGTTTGTAGTATTGATTGTCATTTTGGGGTCGTGTGGAGGGGTAGGAAATCTATTTTGTTCCATGATAAGAGCTAATGATTGCAAGTAGGCAAGCTCACTTTCGAACCGTTCTACACTTGATATTCCCATAGCTGCCTGAAGTTTACTGCGGTTAATCGATACTCCCGGTGTATATATTTCACCATTAGTCTTTTGTACTTTGTAAGACGAGTTAATTAGGAAGTTAATTAACTTTACTTGAGATGAAGTCATCTTCTTTAGAAGGTCAATATAGATTAAGTTTTCATCATCATCTGAATAGCACGATGATGAAAACAAGCCAGCCCACATTTCTTGAAGTGACTCTTCATCAATTTTCGAAGACTGTTCTAGAAACTCTAGAGCGAATCTAGCGGATACATTTAGCCTGTCTCTCTCCGTATCAAAAGCAATTTTACCTTCAGATTTTTCGATAATCTTTACTATATTGTTTACTCTCCAAGCCCTCACTTTATCTGATAACAAAAAACCTAGCTCTAATAAAGCGGGCTTACATACAGCCGAAAGAAACGATTTAACGCCATTGATGGACTCATCAACAACCTTATCTTCGATATTTCCTGGTAACATTAAAATGTCCTTATTATTGAAAGCTAACGCCCGCCTGACAGGCGCAAAAGGCTTGGCTAAAATTAGGGACGAAGTGACGCAAGCCAAGCTTTTTGCGTCCTTGTTGAGGTGTTTGTTAGGCTTTTTCTGCCACCAACCGTGGTTTTACTAACTTGGTGTACATTTCTATAGCAGACATGCCATCAGTTGATATACCAACCATATCCTCTAGAGGACAATCTGGAGCCCCAAAAGCTACAGGAATGTATTTAAATTTAGTATTGCCTTCCACTAGAGAACCTGATTTAAATGTTTCCAATACTTTTTCTAAAACAGGATTTATTTTCGAGATCATATTGTGTGAATTTAACCCTTGTAATTGCAACATTTGACGTACTTCGGGAGATATGATGTCTTCAACTTTTGCTAGGTCAGGAGATAGCTCTTCAGCCATTATGAATTCGGGAAAATATTTAGATTCATTATAATCTCGTTCTTGTTGCTTAATAGTTAAATCAATTACTCCGAAAGGCGGCGCAACCACCCAAGCATGGCCAGCAGAAAATTCACCATGATCAATAGACCAAAAATAACGGTCACCGATACCTGAGTCATTAGGAAAAGAAACTGTAAGTGAACCTTTTACAAGGTAATTCCAGAACCCTTCTCTTTCCAGAATACGTGAAAGAACCATGGATAAATCAATACAGGCACCTTGCCTTCCATCTCTTAGTAACTCTTTATGCAACGCGTTCGCTATCAAAGGAATAATTTTTCTGGCTTTATCTAGATATTCTTCACTATAAATTTTTTCTTGCACGAAACGAGCATAGTTATTTAAGTACTCAGGATTAATTTGTTCAATTTTGAGAAAGTTGGGTTCGTCATAAAAGCCTGGTTTAGATGTATTTATTTTATTTCTTTTAAAATCAGAAATAATTTGTTCTTTCGAACTATAAAAATGAGCCATAGTTTCCCTTAAAGCCTAACGCCCGCTTAAGTGGTGAGCAACGCTACCACTACACTCAATTATTGCACTGTAAACACAAAAACCAATTAGAACCAAAACCGCCGAGCGTTGCGAATCCGTCTTAAAGCGTTTGTTATAGCGATTATCACCACATCACCACGACTGTATGTCCCAATCACCTGTTTTAGGGTTCCTGACCATCTTGGTATTACTTGGATAATCACTACCAACCAATTTGAAAATGTTTATTACCTGCTCAATAGAAACTGAGTAAAGCTTTTTATTTCGATCTTTGTCTGACGTAACATAAAAACTTACAAGGTGCCCTTCGTCATTTAGTTCTGGCATAAATACATAGCTATGCACAATAAAATTGCACAGTGCTCTGAGAGTTTTGGTTTCACACTGCTTGCCGCTAAGATCATACAACTCGTCCACTCTATGCCAATTCATATAATCTACAGGCTTCAGGTTAGGGAAACACTTCAAACTAACATCAAAGCTTTTGGTTGAGTCTGAGATTTTAGATGTATCCATTAGCTTTCTAATGGCGTAAAAACCGATGAAAACATCTTTTTCAATTTGCACGAATTCAGATTCATCAATCTCGTTTGATTTACTTAATTTCTGCAATCTAGATGCGCTTTCTAGTAAAGGTTCTTTCCAATCAGAAGATTCCCAAATCATTTTTTGCCTCTATCGCTATAACGCTAAGCACACGGGCGCCAAGCCGCGCAGCGGATTGACGTCCCAGCGACCAACGGGAGCGAGTGCTGCGCATTATTAGGCATTTTTTGTAGCCTCTTTCTTTTTCCATGATGCGCGTACATGTTTGCCATCACCCTTTGGTAGGTTCTTTCTTGCGATAAGCTGGCTTTCAAAAGAAAAGTCTTCGTTGATCTTGACTATTAAAAGCTTATTAAAGTTACCAGCACGTTTAACTTTAACTTCTTCTAAGCTTTTTTCTGGGGAAATGGTCTTTATTTCAATAAAATCATTACCAAGCTTACCATCTGAACCCTTTGTATGAGGCTTATGGCGCTTTATACCATAATTAATTTCACCAAACAGCTCTCCTAATTCACCCCAAATTTGCAAATAGCGGTTCGTTAATGAGTGAAACAATTTTGCATTATCAACTAAGTTTTTAAATACTGCCGATAGTTCAGGATTAATCGTCGAGATTTCATCGGACAACTCCGAATCATCTAATTCTTCCCACTCCTCCGAGCTTAACCCTAGTTCTTCAAAGTCGAATGGCTCGTATGGGTTGTATCCACAAGCAGCTGCATCTGCGATTTGATCAGGGCTATAACCCTCATTATGCATATCATGTAAGAAATCCCAATCGCTCATACTTTCTCCGTTTTACTATCCATGAAATGCCTAACGCCCGCACAAGTGGCGCAATAAAGCTTGGCTATACTAAGGAAGGTGCGAATAAGCGGGGAAATTCTTCTCGGCTGACTCAGTCATTTCATTTTTTCAGTTTGAGCCGATTTTTTCTCCCGTTAATGCCTTGAATCAGCCTATTTAGACCGTTTCTTCGCCATTTAAGGCGTTATCCCCAGTTTTTAGTGAGATCTCTCCCACTGACGTATCATTTGGTCCGCCCGAAACAGGTTGGCCAGCGTGAATAACATCGCCAGTTGGTTATCGTTTTTCAGCAACCCCTTGTATCTGGCTTTCACGAAGCCGAACTGTCGCTTGATGATGCGAAA